>JABXIP010000256.1 GCA_013373005.1 Cytophagia bacterium
ACCTATTGTTCTCTGTGCCAATCGCTCGTGAGTCTGGATATACTTCTCAGAACAGAAATATTGGTAAGATGGTGAACAAGGGTATTGAATTCGATGTGAACATTGACATTGTTAAGTCTAACAGCAACGGATTTGAGTGGAACTTGGCTTTGAACGCTACTACATTCTCTAACGAGATTACTAAGCTTCCAGAAGATTCAAGAGAGAATGGTATCATCAACGGTACTAAGAAATTGTTGGAAGGAAGATCTATCTATGACTTCTGGTTGAGAGACTGGTATGGTGTAGATCCTGCAACTGGTGAGCCACTTTATGTGTACGATCCGGAGTCTGAAGAAACTCCTAACAACTTGTTCACTACTATTGATGGTGTTGATTTGACTAACAATCAAAACAATGCACTTTACGCTTACAACGGGTCTTCAATTCCTGATGTATATGGTGCATTCACTAACACGCTTTCATACAAAGGATTCACTCTTTCTGTATTGTTCTCTTATAGCGTTGGCGGTAAAATCTACGATTCTAACTACCAAAGCTTAATGAGTACTGACGATGGTAGCGCAGTACATGTGGACATCGCTAATAGATGGCAACAGCCAGGTGACATCACTGATGTACCTAAGCTTTCTATCAACAACGATACAAACATCATTGCTACTTCAGACAGATGGTTGACTGATGCTTCATTCCTTAACCTTAGAAACATCAACTTCGGTTATGTATTCAACCAATCTACTGTTCAAGGTCTTGGACTTTCTGGTCTAAGAATGTACGTTTCTGCTGAGAACCTATTCTTCGTAAGTGCAAGAAAAGGTATGAACCCACTAGAAACATTTAACGGAACTCAGAACGTAGGTCTATACCCTCCTTCTAGAATTATCACTTTGGGTGTTAACCTAAACTTCTAAGAATAATATCATGAAGAAATATATATTAAGTATACTATTTGCGCTTGCTGTTTTGGCAGTGAGTTCATGTAGCGAAGACTACCTGGATACTTTCCCAACAGATCAGTTGGCGGCAGATCAGGTATTGAGTACAGTTGAAAACCAAAGAGCTGCTTTGGAAGGAATGCACAGACACATGTATGGTGTAGGTGGATCACAGGATGAAAGAGCCGGTTACGGTAATTTCATGATTAACTATGACATGTTAGGAAGCGATGTAGTTAACCCTCAAAGAGGTAGTGGCTGGTTTATCAGTGTTTACAAGTGGATTGAGCACAGATCTAACAGTAGCTCATTGGTAGAGCATACCTATGATTACTTCTACTCTATGATTGCCAATGCTAACAACATTATCAATTCTATTGACGATGTGGAAGGCAATGAAGATGAGAAAGCCAACATCAAAGGACAGGCTTTATTTTACAGAGCTTTTGCTCACTTCAACATGGTTCAGGTTTATGGAAGCAGATACGTTCCTGGTCAGAATAACAGCCAATTGGGTATCGTAATTAACCTTGATGACCTTAGCAACCTTGGTGAAGCTAAAGCACGTTCTACTGTAGAAGAAGTTTACGCTCAAATTGATGCAGACCTACAGGCTGCTCTTCAAAGCTTGACTTCCTCTTCAGTTACTTTCAGTGACAAGTCTCAGATCAATGAGAATATTGTAAACGGTCTATTGGCTAGAGTAGCTTTGACAAAAGGTGAGTGGGCTGATGCCATCACTTATGCTCAGGCTGCAAGAAATGGCTTTGACCTGACTAACATGACAGATGTTGCCAATGGATTCAATGACGATGGTACTTCTGGTTGGATCTGGTCTAGCCACGTAATTCCTGACCATGGAACTTACTTTGCATCGTTCTTTGCTTATATGTCTTACAACTATAGCTCTTCGCACATTAGAAACGACCCTAAGTGTATCAATGCTGATCTATACGACATGATTCCTGACTCTGATGTAAGAAAAGGCTTCTGGGCTGTTGATCAGGCTGATATCGATGCTATTGATATCCCTAGCAACTTTGCCAGATACCCATACATGAACACTAAGTTCGAAGCACTACCTAGTGGTACTTTGGGAGATGGTGATGTTGTGTTGATGAGAGTTGCTGAAATGATCCTTATCGAAGCTGAAGCAAATGCTCACTTGGGTAACGACATTGCTGCTAGAACTGCTTTGTTAGAACTTGTTTCTGAAAGAGATCCAAATGCTGTACTTAGCGTAAATGCTGGTCAGGCACTTCTTGATGAGATCTTGGTTCAAAGAAGACTAGAGCTTTGGGGAGAAGGTTTCAACTTCTTAGATCTTAAGAGATTGAACTTGCCATTGTACAGACCTCAAAGAGGTAGCTTCAGCCTTACTCAGGCTGCAATTACTGATATGCCAGCAGGTGGCCCAGAGTGGCAATATGTATTCCCAATCAGTGCTATCAACGTAAACCCACTTTTGGAGCAAAATCCTTAATTGAGTTTACCTGTTGAAATGATAATAAAAAGAGCCGCTATTAGCGGCTCTTTTTATTTGAATATTGGGGCAAGATTTTTAGAAAATAGTTTTTTTAAGTCGATTGCGTCATTAGCTTTGACCTCGAATTTAATGAAACCAGACGGTGAGTGTTCATCCACCTCATTGTCTTTAAAAAATGGATGAAACCTAACTCTTTGCTTGCAAAACCCTGACCTCGAGTCGGGGTTTTTCGTTGCTACATAGCGCAGTTATCTTTCCGGCTGGTGTCCACTAAGTGGAATATTTTCCAGCCCTTTTCCGTTCGATAAAGCTTAAACGAGTTCACTCCGCAATGAGAAAATTCACCACCAAGAAAAAACTTGAATGGTGTCCAGGCAGATGCCATATCTCCATCAACCTGTATTGGTCCAAACTCAATCTGCTCATCCCAAACTTTGTCATGAGGAGTACCCACCGCATTTAAAAAGTTCTGAAACACGCTGGTTTGAACTACCGTTTTTCCTTCACGGTTTTTAGCCACTCTCTGGAAGATTACATCATCCTTCATTACAGAGTGCACCATGGAAGAATCACCTGCACGCATACCATCAAACATAGTCATAATGGCCTTTTTAATATCGGCTATATCATCTTGAGCCTGTAAGGAGGGTGCCAATAAAAAGAGCCCAAAAAGGGCTCCAAATAATACTTTTCTATTCATATCTGAAGCTTTTAAACTCTCAAAATACTAATCTATCTTGAGTAGCCCTGCTTCATAGTTGCGAATTATCCTCCGCGTCTTACGCTTCCTCCTGTATTGGTTCTTACGTCTGTCCTAGGCTTACCGGTATATCTTACAGAGCCTCCGGTACCTGCGCTTGCTCTTAATCTCTCTTCAGCATTCAAGCGAATATCTGCCCCAGTATTGGCTCTGGCATAAGCATCGTTAGCTGATAAATCGAAGGCATCAATGCTGCCTCCTGTAGTTGCTGTAAGATCGACTTCTTCCGATGAACCCTCAATTCTGATTCTGCCGGAAGTGGTAGCATCCATTTCAACAGTTTTAGCCTCTACTGAGAGTTTCACAAAACCACTTGTTGAAGTAGTCACTTCCAAATCATCCACTTTGATCTTTGTTTTGAATTCGGCCTCAGCTCCTGTTGAAACATTGATGTCTTTTAATTCATCGGTATATGTAAGAGTAGCCCTTACGCGGTTGCTTCTATGGTTCCCTCTGGAAAGCTTCACATAGAGTTTCCCTCCACGCACCTCAGTGATTACATCTTCCATATCGATTCGGGAAACCTCAAGAGAGATCGAGTTATCAGATCCCTTTTCTGCAATAAGCTCAATACCCTGAGCAACAGAAATTTCATCAAATCTATCTAAGCTTCTGGTCTCTGTTTCCTGAGCCGAAAGAGATAGTACTGCCATAAGGCAAAATACAGTTAGTAAATATTTCATTGGTTTGATATTTTTTTGACCTAACTGAGAGACTGCGATTGAACAGAGCAGGTTGCATATGGGGAAAAATTTTCAGCAACTCTTTAAAATAGGTTTATCAATAACTGAACAAGAGCCACAGCAATAATCACCGACCCCAAAACCTTATTATAGCTTTTGGTGAGCTTCATGTAAATAAACTCCTTCTTTCTAGTAGTGAATTCAGCTACCAAATATTGTAAAAGAAAAGCCCCAAAAGCTGATCCCACCACAAATGCCGACTGAACCAACCAATGATCTGAAGTGAGTATTTCATTGGTCTTTAGGTTAGTAATTACAAAGAGCCAGAATGGATAAAGCTGTGGATTTAATAGCCCAAAGGTGGCACCAACCCATACTTCATTGCCCTTCTTCATGCCATGCTTACTTTCTTGAGAAGAACTCTTCAGAAAGAATAAATAGGTGCCAAAAACCAATAAAATGCCAATGGTAAGGTATTTCAATGCCTCTTGAAAGCCCTGTAATTCATTGAGCAAATTGGCACTGGCAAAAGCCAAACCACAGTAAATGAGCTCAGGCAAACTCCCTCCAAAACCGAAGAGAATAGCCGCTTTTTTATCCTTATTGAGAGCCGTATGAATGGTTCCAAAATTGACAGGCCCCAGCTGCACAGAGCCCGCAAAACTAATGGCCGTGGCTAACAACAAACTACTGAATACCGCCCAGAGCATTTGGCAAACTTAGATTTTTAGTGACTTTCTCTTTGGCTATAGACTTATTAGAAAAGTGGGTCCTAATTAATCGCCACATTTCCCCTGCAGGGGTAACAGCTGCACCTAACTTTCTGCTTTGTTGACTTACTCTGAACATTACCTTCATGGTTTTAGCAGCATCTCTGTAGGCTCTGAAAAGATTATACTTTGGATCATAAATATGGCCAGCTTCCGAAGTAACCCCATTCAGCTCCATAATTTTAATGTTTTTTCCTGCCATAAGATCCGCCACCGAAGTAACCTTCAAATCGAACCTGCCGAAATTGAATCCCTCAATAGTGGAGGCAATTCTGTCGAAAACCTCAATAGTCTTGTCATCGATAAAATGTTGACCGCTGAGAAACTTCGTTCCCAGACAATGATTGCCGATAGGTTGTAAAAGCCTCTCTTCACCCTCATTGAGTACTTCATCCATCTGAGTCCCGAGCTTACTCTGTAAGCTTCCCAGCTGAAGACGATATCGCTCATTTTTAAGGATCAGTCCTTTTATTGTAGACTTTCCATCCCCTGTGACAGTAAGAAATTCCTTTATTACGATGGAAGTAATCCCTCTTTCCGCGGTTCCCGGAACCCTATAAAAAAGCACTCCCAATTCCATCGGTAGTTGAAGGTACTCCTGAATGATAAAGTCCTCCTTATTCGACTCCATGTATCGCTGCAGTTCTATTAAGTCATTCACCTTTTCAACCTGACTTCCTCTTTCACCCACATTGGGTTTTATGATGATGGGATAATCCAGGTCTGTAGATTCTAGTTTTTGAACTACTTCCTGCCAATTCATTGAGCCTTTGAAATAAAGCGTAATAGGAAGGTATTGAGGATCGATTTTATTCAGTATGTCGATCTTAGATTCACCGAAAACACCGCTATGTTCAATTCCAGGATTGGCAGCCGTAAAATAGGTGAGCGACCGAGCTCTCAGGGCCAAATAGAGCCAGTAAGGCACCAAAGGCAAAAAGAACAGCCAAAAGGGCCAGTATTCATAATAGAATACTTTCACCCAAAAAAGAGGAAGCTTATTTCTCATTTATAGAATTGAATTTAACGAACGAATCAAGATTAAAGATGAAACTCCATTTTTTTCATTGCTCAAGGAACCGCTTTAAGCCAAAAACCAACTTGTTTCGCTAATTTGGTGTCTAACCTAGAAGTAGGTTAAACTCAAAATAACATTTCACTTATCAGAAACCTCTATGAAACAACTGGTCATGATTGTATGCCTTAGTTTGGCATCAATCGCTTATTCTCACGCACAAGAACCTGGCAATGTTGCCAATCCACAACTAGTTATTGTTTATCTCGAAGACAAATCGGAAATCACCGGAGAATTAATCTCCGAAAATGACACCGAAATAGTAATCAACAGCATTAGTCTGGGTTTGCTCACTTTTCAGAAAAGTGAAATCAAGCGCATCATTTACCTCGATGCCAAGGGAAGAATGCCCAACCCAAACCCCACTAGATATTTCATTGGTCAGTCGGCTCATACGCATGAAAAGGGTGAGGGTTATTATCAAAATATTTATGGTCTCTTCAACCTTGTTAGTTATGGAGTCACAGATAGATTTAGTGTTATTGGAGGGGTAGAGTTAGTCTCTCTCTTCAGCGGCAATCCATTTCTTTTTGCTAACGCCAAATATGGTATCCCTATCGCTCCTAAACTGAATGTTGCTGCCTCGGTAACCTATATTACGGTAGCCGGTTCATTAGCCGATTTTAGTGCAGGAACCATCAACGGGCTTGTTACCTATGGAAATAAGGAGCACCATGTTACAGTTGGGTCTGGTTATGCCTTTGCCAATGGCGAAATTGATAACAGCGGTATACTTACCCTTGGAGGCATTACACGGCTTAGCAAGCGCTTTGCCTTTATTACAGAAAACTACATACTCACTTCCGGAGAGGATGCTATTATTTCTGGTGGCCTGAGATACATAGCCAAAAAGCTCACAATAGACTTAATGTACTTTGAAGGGGGCTTTCCAGCCATCGATATTGTTCTGAAGCTATAACCTGTCTGAACAGAACCTTATTTTTAGTTAAATAAGAGTCAAGGGGCAACCAACTGCCTTTGTTTTCACGTTAATGGGTCTATGAAACACGCGGCTCTGGTAATTCTGTTATTTTCTTTTGCACAGGCTCAGTCTCAAAATCTGCCTTACGCTAAAAAGCATTATAATCTTGTGAATAATGTGGCTATTCAGGGCTATGACCCAGTAAGCTACTTCACTGAGAACAAGGCGGAGGAAGGCAAGAAGTTTATCTCCTACAGCCATGGTGGAGTGGTTTATTACTTTGTCAATGAGACAAATAAAAAGGCCTTTTTAGAGAACCCGGAAAAATATGAACCTCAGTACGGAGGCTACTGTGCCTATGCTATGGCAGATGGCGAAAAGGTTAGGATTGACCCCGAAACCTTCAAAATAATTGACAACAAGCTCTATCTGTTCTATAATTTCAGGTTTACCAATACACTGAAACTCTGGAATAAAAATGAAAATGAGCTTTTGCCAAAATCAGAAGTTGAATGGGCGAAAATTATCAAAAACTAGGTTGAGCCTATTTTAGGCTTTTTTAGCAGCTAAAAAGCCTTATTTTTATTCAAGACTTTTTTCAATGGAACTTCAGAAAGTATCTCAATCAATCTTAAATCAACTCATTGCTGTCTCCAAACAACTTCCGGGAGACCAATTTAGCCAGCCACTCGGGGTACTTTCAGGTAATACCATTGGCAAGCACATCAGGCATATTATAGAGTTTTTCGACCTGATGATAATGGGTGCAGCCTCTGGCTTTGTGAATTATGACCAAAGAAGTCATGATAAGGTGATAGAATCCAACCACCAACTGGCAATAGAAAAAATGAACTCGCTTAAACAGGAAATTGAATCTGTTTCAGAAGATTTCCTTCTAACTCTTCAGGTGAACTACGATGCAGATGAATCTAAAATGCAGTCGGTAAAAAGTTCCTACTATCGCGAACTTCAATACAACATTGAGCATGCCATCCACCATATGGCCATTATTAAAATTGCAGTAAAAACAAGCTTTGAGGAAGTTGAACTTCCTGATAATTTTGGTGTTGCCTATTCTACAGTTAGGTACCAAAAAAAGCTTGAATGTGCACAGTAACCTTCTTGCCTAAAGGCGGGCAAGACTTTATTCTTACCTCCAATCGTGATGAAGACCCAAGTAGGGCCGCTCTGAAATTGACCTCAGAGCTTGTTGGAGAACAGCCGGTATATTTCCCAAAAGACCCCAAAGCAGGCGGAACTTGGTTCGCATCGGATCAACAGAACTTCACCCTCTGCCTATTGAATGGTGGTTTTGAAAAACACAAGCATAGACCTCCCTACAGAATCAGTCGGGGAATAATGGTTCTTGATTTTTTTAAAATCAAGTCAGTAGATTCCTTTATAAAAGACTACAATTTTGAAGGTATAGAACCATTCACTTTGGTCTTGATAGATCATTCAGCAACTGAAATTCAACTGCATGAGCTGGTATGGAATGGGCAGGAATTGAATCATCAAAAGCTGAATAGTGAATCACCTTATATCTGGTCATCTTCTACACTTTACCCACAGCCGGTGAGAGATGAGAGAAGACAATGGTTTGCAGAATGGCTCGAAGGAAGGGAGAGTTTTAAACAAGAAGAGATTCTAACATTTCATCAGTTTGGAGGAAAAGGAGATGCCTGGAATGACTTTGTTATGAACAGAGAAGGTAAGGTGCAAACAGTAAGCGTCACCTCTCTGGATAAGAAAAGTGACGCCTATAATTTCGAACACCTGAGTTTAGTTTGAAAACCACCTCTCGTCACCCTGAACTTGTTTCAGGGTCTTTCAACTCTATCTTACTATTGAATAAGATGCCGAAATAAATTCAGCATGACGACTCAGATTTGATTTGGTCATCTACGATCAACCCAAATCGAATTTGATTCCTTGAGCTAGTGGCAGTTTATCGGTATAGTTGATGGTGTTGGTTTGCCTTCTCATGTAGGCTTTCCAGGCATCAGAACCTGATTCTCTGCCACCACCTGTTTCTTTCTCGCCTCCAAAGGCACCACCAATTTCCGCGCCTGAAGTACCAATATTCACATTGGCAATTCCACAGTCAGAACCAGTGGCCGAAAGGAAGGTATACGCTTCCTGAACATTGTTGGTCATAATAGCAGAAGACAATCCTTGCTTCACTCCATTTTGGATCGCCAGCGCATCATGCACATTGCCGGAGTACTTCAATAAATAAAGAATCGGGGCGAAGGTTTCTTCCTGAACAGTAGTATAGCTGTTATCTGCTTCTACAATACATGGCTTCACATAGCAGCCGCTTTCAAAGCCTGCACCTTCAAGTACTCCTCCTTCTACAATCACCTTACCGCCCTCCTTCTGAACAGCATCAATGGCATTCAGATAATTATTTACAGCATCCGTATCTATAAGCGGGCCCACGTGGTTCTTCTCGTCCAAAGGATTACCAATTCTAAGCTGCTTATAAGCATTCACAATAGCGTCCTTCACCTGATCGTAAATGGATTCGTGGATAATAAGCCTGCGAGTTGAAGTACAACGTTGACCTGCTGTTCCTACAGCGCCAAACACACTGCCTATTACAGTCATTTTCAAATCAGCTTCTGGAGTTACTATGATGGCATTGTTTCCGCCTAATTCAAGAATAGACTTACCCAATCTTGAAGCAACAGTTTGCCCAACAATTTTCCCCATTCTGATAGAGCCTGTTGCCGAAATTAGTGGCACACGCTCATCTTTGGTCATGAATTCACCAACAGTATAGTCACCATTGATTAGACAAGAAATTCCCTCAGGCATATCATTCTCCTTCAGGGTTTCAGCTATCAGGTTTTGACATGCAATTCCGGTGAGAGGCGTTTTCTCTGAAGGCTTCCAAATGCAAACATCACCACAAACCCAAGCCAAAGCAGTATTCCAAGCCCATACGGCAACCGGGAAGTTGAAAGCTGAGATGATTCCCACCAAACCCAACGGATGCCATTGCTCCTGCATGTGGTGGCCTGGTCTTTCAGACTTGATGGTGAGCCCATGAAGTTGTCTTGAAAGGCCAACTGCAAAGTCGCAGATATCAATCATTTCCTGTACTTCACCTAGCCCCTCCTGGTAAGACTTACCCATTTCATATGAAACCAGCTTACCCAGATCTTCTTTGTGAGCTCTTAGCTTTTGCCCAAACTGACGAACAATTTCGCCTCTCATTGGAGCAGTAACTTCTCTCCACTGCAAAAAGGCCTGCTGAGCCGTGGCTACCAAATGCTCATATTCCTCTCTTGTGGTGCTGGTGACAGAAGCAATGTATGCTCCGGTTACTGGTGTATAGGACTTCAACTCACCTCCGCTGCCGGTAGAATTAGAACCCGTAGATGTTCCATTATTCTTTGCCTCAACTCCGAGGTTCTTGAGTGCTTGATCAATACCAAAATTTTCCATTTCTATTTCCTAAGATTAGTTCCTAACCCAACATTACAAGTATTTTCAGAGGTCTGCAAAAAATGACGGACTTGGTTCGGCTACGAACAAAAAAGCCTCCCAAGGGAGGCTCAATTTCTTAGCAGAATAAAACTACCAATTGATTCTGAAGTATTTCTTATCACCATCGGGATACTTACCCATCACATAAAAGTCACGGGTTTTGGAATCTACAATTTGCTGGAATTCCTCAAGGTTTTTGATGTCCTGATCACCTACTTTGGTAATTACGAAGCCTTCTTCAATACCTGCTTCACTCCAAGCACCATCCTCAAGTTCTAATAGCTGCACTCCGCCATCAACTCTCAGTCTGCTTTTAATTCTATCGTTGATGTCGATGAAGGTTGAACCTTCGATTTTATAGTTCAGCTGAATTTCTTCCGGAGTAACATCGGCTACAAAGTCATCTTTCTTTCTTAGAGTAAGATTCGTTTCCTTCTGCTTTCCATCTCTCTTAAATTTTACCAAAATCTTATCTCCTGGTCTTTGTCTCGCCACCAGCTCCTGCAATTCACTGGTAGTTCTGATCAATCGCTCATTGATGCCTACAATCACGTCATTAGCTTTAATACCAGCCTGATCAGCTGCTCCTCCCGGATTTACATCTCGAATAAGAACTCCACTTAATTCGTCCGTGGTTCTACCATCCGCATCCGTAATGGTAACACCTAAGAGGCCTCTCTGAACCTCTCCGTACTCCAACAAATCATCCATTACCTTTTTCACCAGAATGGATGGAACCGCAAAAGAGTAACCATTGAATGTACCCGTATTCGTTGCAATGGCCGTGTTAATTCCGATAAGCTCTCCTTCCAAATTCACCAAAGCACCTCCACTATTTCCTCTATTCACCACAGCATCGGTCTGAATGAATGACTCTATTCCATAATTTCTTTCTCGTCCACTTTGAATCAGGTTGATGTTTCTAGCCTTAGCACTTACAATTCCTGCAGTAACTGTATTATTCAGATCGAAAGGATTACCAACTGCCAAAACCCATTCACCAATCTCCACCTGATCTGAGTCACCAAACTCTACAAATGGAAGATTAGTGGTTTTGATTTTGATTAGAGCAAGGTCGGTGTCTTCATCAACTCCTATCAGCTCAGCATCATATCTTCTGTTATCATCTAATCGAACTTCCAATTCATCTGCACCCTCCACCACATGATAATTGGTAGCCACATAACCATCTTTTGAAATGATTACTCCTGAACCTGTAGACTGTCTTGTTCTTCCTGCTCTGCCAAACCATCCTGACCTATTGGAAGTAGAGGTATTGGTAATATGAACAACGGCCGGAACCGCAGCGCTAGATGCCTTAATGAAGTTGATTCCTTCCGGGACGATATAGTCCTTTGTTGAACTGTCAATATCTCCAAAGGAAGTAGTTACGGCTGAAGGACTTCCCAGGCCTCCCCTAATTCCACCATCTGACGGTCTCAGAACCTCCAGTCCTAACAACACAATAAGGCCTCCCAATAATGAGGAAGCCAGCAAACCCAGGAAAAACTGTCTTTTAGAAATCATAATTAACCCGATCTAATGTGACTACATAACGGCTTGAGAAAACCGCAAGTTTTAATTTATTCAAATTAAAGCAGTTATTAACCCGATTTAACAAATTTCAACACGAAAAAAGGCCGCCATTTCTGGCGGCCCCTTATCAACCTCAACAACACAAACCTACTTCACGGTTATCTTACTCACTATCTTCTTGGTTTCGTCTTTAGGAATTACCAGGCTCAGAATTCCATTTTCATAGCTTGCCTCAATTTTGTCGCTCACTACATTGTCTGGCAACTGGAATGATTTCTTGAACGAACCATACTCTGTTTGAATAGAGTAGAAGTTCTTCTCAGTCTTCTCCTTTTCAAACTTCCTTTCTCCACTAATTGTTAAAAGACCTTCATTTAAATCTATGCTGAAGTCCTTTTTGTTGAACCCAGGAACTGCCACCTCAATTTCAAACGAATTAGCAGTCTCGGCAATGTCTGTTCTTGGGTTGAACGTAGTCGCGTCATTCTCCAATGATTCATTAAAGAATTTGTCGAAAAATCTGTCCACTGTGTTTGGAACATACCAATCTGAGTTTCTCTTAATCATGTTCATATTTTTTATGTTTTTAGTTTTTTCAATCATTTGACATACTATCTGTGAAAATCATACCAAGGGATTTTTTGCGCCATTATGTCTTGTTTATTTAAGCGTTTTCTCAAAATCAAGCCATATTGACAGTTTTTGCTCACAAAACTCTCTTATGAGATCATCAATCGATTCCATATTTTAGGAGAATCAATTTTTTCAAATGTCTCTCGATAGAAAACACCTAATGAAGGCCATGGGGCCTGGAATTCTCTTCGCCAGTACTTGTATTGGAGTGTCACATCTGGTTCAGTCTACCAGGGCCGGAGCGGATTACGGGTTCCAGCTAATTATCTTCATCATCCTAGCCAACCTTTTCAAATATCCATTCTTTGAATTCGGAAGCCGGTATGCCGGAGCCACCAAAAAAAGCATTTTGGAAGGCTACCAAAAAGAAGGCAAATGGGTGCTTTGGGTGTATTTTATTCTGAGTCTTGCTTCCATGTTTACGGTAACAGCAGCGGTAACTTTTGTCACGGCCGGCATGCTCAACAACCTGATGGGCTGGTCATTCGACCCAACTCTGCTTTCTGGTTGTCTATTAGCCTTTTGTACTCTGCTACTTGCCTTTGGTAAATACAGCCTGCTCGATGGACTTTTGAAAATTATCGGTTCGGTTCTACTGATCTCCACATTGGTGGCCTTCTTTGGAGTATTAGGAAAGGGACAGATTACACCAATTGAAAACTTTGTTCCTAAAGAATTGATGGAACGCGAAGGCATCATTTTCCTCATCGCATTAATGGGCTGGATGCCAACGGCAGTTGACCTTAGTACCTGGAACAGCCTCTGGGCAGTAGAAAGAATGAAGCAAACTGGCTATCAGTCTAAGCTGAAGGAAATTCTCTTCGACTTTAATTTTGGTTATATCATTACAGCTTTTCTCGCACTCTGCTTTCTAACCTTAGGAGCCTTTGTTATGCATGGCTCAGGCGTTGAACTATCAAGCAATAGCACTGTATTCTCAGATCAGGTAGTGAAACTTTATA
>JABXIP010000540.1 GCA_013373005.1 Cytophagia bacterium
ATCGGACTTTTTGAGTCTATCAATGCCTAGGTTGGTGATTTCTGCCGGAGGAACGTGAATGCCAAAGGCATGCGTCAGCAGAATGCTCAATTTGAACTTTGGATCATAGCCTTGAACATCCAGGGTTGGGTCGCTTTCTGCGAAGCCAAGTTCTTGCGCTTCCTTCAATACTTTCGGGTAGTCCTGTCTGTCTTCAAAGATTTTGGTGAGTATATAATTGGTAGATCCATTAAAGATTCCTTTGATCTCATTGAGTGGTTCATGGCCAAAGTACTCTTCCAATGTTCTGATGATTGGAATGCTACCACAAACAGCTCCTTCATAGAGCACGGCTTTGCCGGTTTGCTGCTGAAGCTCAACCAGATACTCTAAGTTTTCGGCCACCATTTTCTTGTTGGCAGTTACAACCGATTTTCCTGCTTTCAAAGAGTCTACCACAATGGCGAGTGCTGCTTCCGCATCGTCAATCAGTTCAACTACAATGTCTATTGAAGGATTGTTGATTACCTCATCTCTGCTAGTGGTAAAGAGGTCGCTGGCTAGCTTTCGCTTTTTCTCTGGGTTTTTAATACAGATTTTAGTGATTTGCCCTGCGAAGTTTTTGGAGTTGTTGAGTGTTTCGTAAAGGCCCTGACCTACGCAGCCAAAACCGAAGAGTCCGATATTGATATTTTTCATTTTTGCTCGTTTAAGAAGTTTTCAAGGATTGTAGAAATGCTTGCGGCTTCAACTAGAAAACCGTCATGACCATAGTTTGAGTCTATAAATGTGAGTTGGCTTTGCTTGATGCCGTGTGCCAGAACCTGCTGATCGTTCTTGGTAAACAACAAGTCAGAATTGATACCAATGACGAGGGTGTTGGCCTTTACTTTTTTCAAGGCTTCCTGAAGGCTGCCTCTCTTTCTTCCCACATCTTGTGTATCCATACATTTGGAAAGAATATAATAGGAGTGTGCATTGAAGCGCTTTTGAAGTTTTAGGCCTTGGTATCTCTGATAGCTTTCGGCATTGAAGCCATCAATCTTTTCGCTGCCTTCTTTTTGGCTGTGGTTATAAACCGCATCAGTTCTGTAAGAAATCATAGCCATAGCGCGTGCAGCTTCAAGGCCTTTCCAGCCACCTTTTGGCGAGCTGGAGAAGAAACTTGGGTCGGCTTCAATGGCCATACGCTGTGCAGTACGGATTCCAATTCCCCAAGGAGAACTTTTGGCTCCTGTAGCAACCAAACTGATGTTTTCAAATAATCGTGGCTGGTCAATGGCCCATTCCAACACTTGCTGACCGCCCATGGAGCCCCCCAGGCCCAGATAGATTTTCGCTATGCCCAAATGAGCCCTTAGTAGCTCGTGAGCTTTTACCATATCGCGAATGGTAATGAGAGGGAATTCCCTCAGATACCTTTCTCCGGTAGCAGGGTTAAAGTCTTTCGGTCCGGTGCTTCCGTAGCATGAGCCAAGAATATTGGCGCAAACAATGAAGTGGTCTTTTGGATTGATCAGGTCGTTTTCTCCCACCAAACCTGGCCACCACTCCAATGGATTGGCATTGGCAGTAAGTGCATGGCAAATCCAAACCACATTGGAAGCATCATCATTGAGCTTTCCAAAAGTGTGGTAGGCAATGACCGGATCAGTCAGAAAACTGCCGTTTTCCAGACTGAAGTCACCTTTGATAGTGAAATACTGTATTTGTTCCTGAGCTGAATCACCTGATTCAGCCAGTTGATATTGGCTTCTTGTTAACATGTTCTAAAGGATTAAATGTGAAAATGAATTGAGCTGAGAATTAGGCTCGACACATTCGATTAGAACTGTTAGAATAAAGCGCTACCTGTTGGGTTACTTTGACCCAACCCGAAAAGGGTTTTGTAATTGGATTTGAAAGCATGTTTAACCAATTTATATTCTCCCGAATGCCACTTGGCATCCATTTGGGATCAGGATTTAGCACCTTTCCTCGAGTGGTCGAGGGTGGTTGCTAGCGCTTCATAGAGCCTGTCTCTCCACGCTTCTTTATAAATCGATTCAATCCCGTCTGGGAAGGAATGACTTGATGCTACAAACGTAGCAGCCGTCTTCGAGTTTTCAAAAGAGATAGTTAAAAAAATTAGAACTAGTTGGTTAATAATGGTAAAACTTAGGTTTAGTAGGGAGTTGCTAGGTTTTATTAATTATGAGAAGAGTATCAGAGCTGATATATGAAAGAAACATTTTTTATTAACTATTTCATTAGTTATAATGGGTTGTGAAATTAAATACACTGTTTATAGTTCTAGCTTGTACTTTGATTTCTTGCTCCGGTAGTCGGAAGGAAGCTGCTGAAAAGTTTAGCCGAAGGTTACTTAGTCACGAGGTGTTATTTGATGACCTGGGGCTTGGAAACCCTGAGCATATTCTATTTCAGGATAATAAACTGATTGTAAGTAAGAATCTTCCGGAAGAACTCATCCTGGTTTATGATTTGCATTCGGGAAATAGAACGGTAAAAGGACAAAAGGGGGAAGGGCCGGGAGAAATTGGAAACCCATGGAGTATTCAAAGTGGGAATAAATCAGATGAGTTTTGGGTGGCAAGTGTTGGGCAAAAGGCTCTCTTCAGATTCAAATTGTCGGGTGATGAGGCATTGGCCGAAGAACAAGTCAAACTGAAAGGAGAATCGACTGTCGTGATGGAGCCGTTGCCTTTAGGTGAAGACAAGTTTATCGGAACTAGTTTAGATGGTAAATCAATCTTTACAGTATTTAATAAAGAGGGCAGTATTTTGAAGCGTTTGGGTGATTGGTCTGAAAAGATCGATTATGGGGAATATCCAAACCATGTTATTTCGGCTTTATATGAGGGAAGGTTAAGGACTAATGGTTCTAAAGTCCTTTATAGTTGTATTGCCCTAGATCGCTTTATGCTATTTGATTTAGCTACTGAAGAGATTCAGGAGTTTAGTGGTCCGTTCAATATAGAACCCGAGTTTGGAACGGTGCCTGATAGAGGAGTACCAGTATTTGCACCAAGTCCCGATACCAAATTTGGCTTTATAGATAGTTATATATCAGATCATCACATTTACCTGCTGTATTCAGGACTGTCACCACGAGAGATTAGCAAATCTGGAAATATGGCCAATACAATTCTGGTTTATGACTTAAAGGGAAGTTTATTAAATCAATTTAGTCTAGATGTAAGTCTAAAAGCGTTTTCTGTCGATGAGAGATCTAATCTTATTTACGGTTTAACAAGCTATGTGAATAATGATGGTAAAGTGGTTCGATTTGAATTTTAGCATCTAAAAAAGCCCTAACAAGAATACTTATTAGGGCTTTCAAATTCTGTATAGATGTTGATGTTGTCATCAACATCAAAGACCAAATTAACGTGTTGGTGACAACACCGACCGCCAGTTTTGGTGTTCTCACCAAAACACCACTTGAAGTCGCTGGTGAGGACACCAGCTATGGCTCGAGATTAGTCTTGCTGAAGCATTCTCAACAAAGTGGTGAGCTGCTTCTTCAAGTCTCTTCTGTCGACAATAAAGTCTAAGAAGCCGTGATCCAAAACGAATTCGGCACTTTGGAAACCTTTGGGAAGGTCTTTACCCACGGTGTCACGAATAACCCTAGGGCCAGCAAAACCGATCAATGCACCCGGCTCAGCAATGTTGAAATCGCCAAGCATGGCATAAGAGGCCGTTACACCACCCGTAGTTGGGTCGGTGAGTAATGAGATATAAGGGATTCCGGCCTCGGCCAGTAAGGCTAGTTTGGCAGAAGTCTTAGCCATTTGCATAAGCGAATAACCTGCTTCCATCATTCTGGCACCTCCCGATTTGGAGATCATCAAGAATGGGGTTTTGGTTTTCAAGGCATGGTCAATTCCCCTTGCAATCTTTTCGCCTACAACAGAACCCATAGAACCACCAATAAAGGCAAAGTCCATACAAGAAACCACCAAGTCAAGTCCGTTCATTTTACCATAAGCGGTACGAGCGGCATCTTTCAATTTGGTGCTTTCCTGAGTGGCTACAATCCTTTTAGGATAAGGCTTGCTATCGACAAATTTCAGTGGATCTCCTGAACTCATATTGGCGTCCAGTTCGGTGAATTTATTCTGATCGAAAAGAATTTCGAAATATTCTTTAGAGCCTATTCTTACGTGAAAACCATCCTCTGGGCTCACATAGGCATTGTTTTTTAGTTCTCTGGTATGAACAATTGTTCCCCCCGGGGTCTTGAACCACAAGCCGTCAGGCGCATCTTTCTTCTCTTCAGTGGGTGTGGTTATACCCTTTACTTTTCTTTGAAACCAAGTCATGTTATTTGGTTTTAATTGAGCTCTTTTCTCAAGCGAGTTGGCAAAAATACATCAAAACTCTTCCCCCACCAAAGTTAAACGAGCACTTAAGGTCTTTTAACATTGATTGTGGAAACTTAATAGTAGAATGCTTTGATTTCTTCTGATTTACTCACTTCCTTTGTGCGGAATGAACGTTCATTCCGCTTACGAATGATAGAGAATCAGGCCACCGACAAAAGATTTCTGATCCTTGAAACCACTCTGGATTTGGTTACAGAGTATGGTTTTCATGCCACGCCTATTTCTCTCATTGCCCAAAGAGCTGGTATAGGTGCCGGTACCATTTATCGCTACTTTGAAAATAAGGAGCATTTAATCAACGAGCTTTTTACAGCTATTAAGAAAAGGGTAATCAAGGCGATGTTGAAAGACTATCGTGAAGAAGGTACTTACAAAGAACGTTTCAAGCACCTCTGGCGAAACTTGATACAATATTGTATTGAACACCCCAAGGAGTTTCAGTTTGTAGAGCAATACAGATATGCTCCCTATGTGAGCAATATGACTCGCGAAGAAACCTTCATTATTCTTGGGCCAATTATGCAATTCTTCATTGAATCGAAAAGGGCCAAAGCCATGAAGGATTTGCCATTGTATACCATTATTGCCTTGCTTTATGGGCCAATAGTTTCATTGGCAAAACTACACTTAGATCATAATCAACAATTGACAGAAGAACGCATCGATCAGGCATCTGAGGCCTGCTGGGATGCTGTTTCATATAAAGAAAACGAATAATGCCTAACGTAATTATCAATGGAGTGGGAAGCTGCATTCCCGATCAGGTAGTGAAGAATGAAGATTTTCTTCAACATGAGTTTTATCAGGAAAATGGAGAAGGCTTTCCATACGCAAATGATGTAATCATTAAGAAGTTTCAGCAGATCACAGGTATTGAAGAAAGAAGATACGCCAAGAAGGGGCAGTTTAATTCTGACCTAGCTTCTATAGCCGCTAAGAATGCTTTGGCTAATAGCTCGGTGAGCAAGGAGGAATTAGATTACATCATTTTCGCTCACAATTTTGGCGATTTGGATGATGACTCCAATCGTATAGATATTATGCCAAGTTTGGCAGCTAAAGTGAAACATCAACTAGCTATTGAAAACCCATCAACTTCATGTTTCGACATTATTTTCGGTTGTCCGGGTTGGGTTCAAGGCGCTATTCAGGCTACGCAGATGATTCGTTGTGGCGATGCTAAAGCTGTAATGGTCATCGGGGCCGAAACCCTGAGTAAGATTGTTGACAATCACGACCGTGATGC
>JABXIP010000478.1 GCA_013373005.1 Cytophagia bacterium
AAGAACAGCGGGTTACTGTGAAGAGCTGAAGTCGAGAAATGTGATGGATATGATTCAGCAAAAAACCGGACTGTTGATCGATGCTTATTTCTCAGGTTCTAAAATTCGATGGATACTCGACCACGTAGATGGTGCCCAGGAACGAGCAGAAAAGGGTGAGCTGGCCTTCGGAACAGTAGATACATGGTTGCTGTGGAAGCTTACTGAGGGAGCTGTTCATGCTACGGATGTGAGTAATGCCAGCCGGACCATGCTTTACAATATTCATCAATTGGATTGGGACGATGAGCTGCTTGAGCTTTTCAATATTCCTAAAAGTATGTTGCCGGAAGTAAAGCAAAGCAGTGAGCTATATGGTCACACTGCTAAGGAGCATTTTGGAGCAGAGATTCCAATTGCAGGGATTGCGGGGGACCAGCAATCGGCTTTGTTTGGGCAAATGTGTATTGAACCGGGTATGGTGAAAAACACTTATGGCACTGGTTGTTTTATGGTAATGAATACCGGGAGTGAGGTTATCAAATCGAACCATAAACTCCTTTCAACCATAGCCTGGCAGGTTAATGGCAAGGTGCAATATGCCTTGGAAGGCAGTATTTTTATTGGTGGCGCCATCGTTCAATGGCTTCGAGATAATGTGCATTTTGTAGAAACTTCGCCTGAAGTAGAGGCTTTGGCTAAAACGGTAGAAGACAATGGTGGAGTTTACTTTGTGCCAGGTTTTGTGGGGCTTGGGGCTCCACATTGGGACCAATATTCTACAGGTTTGATGATTGGTCTGACACGGGGTACTCAGAAGGGACATATTGCCAGGGCAGCTCTAGAGGCTTTGGCGCTGCAAAGCATGGATGTGATCAATACCATGGCTCTGGATTCGGGAATAGACCTGAAAGAACTTCGGGTTGATGGAGGTGCTTCCGCCAACAATTTGTTAATGCAAATACAATCGGATGTTACTGGTTTAGATATAGTTCGTCCCGAAATTGTGGAGACAACGGCTCAAGGTGCGGCTTTCCTGGCGGGCCTGGCAGTGGGTTATTGGAAAGACATGGATGAGATTAAGGCTATTTGGAAAGCAGATAAGAAGTTCAGTCCGTCTGGTAAGGATGTTGAAAAGTTGAAACACAACTGGGCGAGAGCGGTTGAAAGAGCGAAGGCTTGGGTGGAGGAATAAGAGCGCATGTTTAGATTGATTCTTTTTTTGGTACTGTTTACAAATCATTCTCTTCAGAGTCAAACCATTGACATTGAGAAATTTAAATTCAAAGGATTAAGCTTTAGGTCTACTAAAGAGGAAATAGTCAAGAGGCTTGGACAACCTAGAAAGATCTATGAACCGAACTTTGAATGCGGTTTCCTTTCCAGTGAAGAGCAAGGTAAGCCATTTTATGCCCTTGATTATGGGAATATGAAGTTTGTTGGCAATGAGGAAGATGGTTATATCATAGATGATTATCAATTAACCTATGGCATGTCGTTTACATATAATGGGATGAAATTAGATATGGATAGCAGTTTGGAAAAGCTAATCGAAGTCTTTGGAACAGAGTTATTTGGTTCCTTTTACCATTCTTCAACTGACAGCAAGCTTATAAGATTTAGTGATTCTGATGATGGGATCATGTTCTATTTGAAAGAAGGAAGACTCAGTATGTTGACTTACTGGTCACCGTGTTAAAAGAGTTGAGATGAAAAGAGAAAAAATGCTGAAAAGGCTCAAAAAACAAAAAGAGCCTTGGGATATAGTAGTGATTGGTGGAGGCGCTACAGGTCTTGGGGTGGCAGTTGACGCAGCTTCTCGTGGCTACAAAACACTACTATTAGAACAGCATGATTTTGCTAAGGGTACATCTAGCCGAAGCACCAAACTGGTGCATGGTGGAGTTCGCTACCTTCAGCAGGGTGATATTTCTCTTGTGTTGGAGGCCTTAAAAGAGCGGGGCCTCATGATTAAAAATGCGCCTCACTTAGTTAAAAATCAGGCATTTATTATCCCTAATTATGAATGGTGGGATGGCCCCTTTTATCAGGTGGGCCTCAAGGTATATGACCTCATGTCGGGTAAGTTGGGTATTGGTTCATCTAAAAAGCTTTCTAAAGAAGAAACCATTGAACACATACCAACTATCGACCAGAAAGGATTGAAAGGCGGTGTGGTGTATTTCGATGGTCAGTTCGATGATGCCCGTATGGCCTTGTCACTTGCTAAAACAGCAAAACAATTCAATGGAGTAGTGCTCAACTATTTTGAAGTAGTTGAGCTGATGAAAAATGAGGAGGAAATCATCTGCGGAGTAAAGGCGAAAGACCTTGAAAGCGGTAAGGTGCACTCTATTCAAGCGCGTGCTGTCATTAACGCAACTGGGGTTTTTGCTGACAGAGTGAAGAAGATGGATGAACCTGGAGTGAAAGATATGATTCAACCAAGCCAGGGTATACATCTGGTAGTTTCTAAAGAATTTCTTCCACATAAATATGCCATTATGGTACCCCATACCAAAGATGGTCGGGTAATGTTTGCCGTTCCCTGGCACAACAAGGTGGTGCTCGGAACCACCGATACCATAAAGGAAAAGCCTGAACTGGAACCCCAGGCTTTGGATAGCGAAATAGATTTTATTTTGGAAACCGCGGGTCAGTATCTGGTACAACAACCAACAAGAAAAGATGTGCTGGCTGTCTTTTCCGGACTAAGGCCATTGGCCAAACCGGAAGGTGATGATAAGTCTACCAAAGAAATTTCGCGCCATCACAAAGTGATGATTTCGCAGTCGGGTCTCATAACCATTATTGGAGGCAAGTGGACTACCTACCGCAAAATGGCAGAGGATACAGTCGACAATGCCATACTTATTGGTGCGCTGCCAGAAAGAAAGTGTATTACACACAATCTGCCTATTTATGGTTACGATCAGAATCTGGACATTACTACAGATCCATTAGCAGTGTACGGAACAGAGAAATATCAATTATTGGAGCTAGAAGAAGAGGAACCTGAACTGGCTGAAATTATTAGTGAAGATATCCCTTTGAGAAAATCACAGGTGGTTTGGGCGGTGCGCAATGAAATGGCCAGAACTGTAGAAGATATGCTGGCACGCAGAGTCAGAGGCCTTTTTCTAAATGCGAAAGAAAGTTTACGAATTGCCCCACAAGTCGCTGAAATTATGGCTATTGAGCTAAAGGAGGATAAAGAGTGGGTTGAAGATCAATTAGAGGCTTTTTCTGAAGTAGCCTCACATTACATCATTCAGCAAACTGAAGACTAGCTATTTCTCACCACCATTCTCATATCCGTTGTTCCAAATTGCTGAGGATCATTTTGAGCACTGGCGTGTGACTACCACAATTCTTTTCAGTGATAACAGATTTTTCCATTTAGCTGTCCCAATTCGAGCCTCTTTAGAGTCACTAAGAGAGATAGATAAAATAATAATAAAGTTTTTTCATTCCCTTGAAATGCAGGGGTTTAGATCTGGTTATTCAGTAAAAACACCTGAATAAGGATTATTTGGTTGTTAAATGAGAGATTTTCTATGGTGGAGGGAAACGATTGCAAGAAAATATTTCAAAAAAAGTTTAAACCAAGTTGAACCATTTTCGATTTCGATACGTCTATCTTGCAGTTGGAAACCCAGAGTAATCTAAAAGTTTCCAAAGTTTTAACAATGGAAGTTAGAGATAAAATTATCGAAAAGGCGGGAGATCTCATGTTGCATTACGGAGTGCGTACGGTAACGATGGATGACATATCCAGAGATTTGGGTATTTCTAAAAAGACCATCTATCAATACTTCAAAGACAAAAAGGATCTCATCAATACTATTACCGAAATGCACCTGGATATGGAGCGCGATAGGTTCAGTGCTTGCCTCTCTGAAAATCATGATAGCATTTATTCACTGATTCTTTTGTCGCAATGCATGAGAGAATCTATGAGAGATATGAAACTGAATCTTCTTAATGAGTTGCAGAAGTTTTATCCAGAAGCCTGGAACATGTTCCAAAAATTTAAAAGTGAAACCATGCTTTGTTCAATCACTTCCGTGATTATCAAAGGCCAGAAAGAAGGTTATTTCAGAAAGGCTCTTGATCCGGAGTTAATGGCAAAAATGCGTATTGAACAGGTTCAGGCAGTATTTATTAATCCAACGCTTTTCCCTAGAGATAAATATACCCTTACAGAAGTGCAAATGCAGTTGTTCGATCATTTCGTGCATGGTTTGTTCACTCTAGAAGGCCACCAACTTTTTAACCAGTATACAACAGAAAAACTCAAACAAAATGAAACGCTCAATTAAGAGAGTAAGCGCTTTACTTCTGATGCTTCTGACGGTAGTATCCGTTAAAGCTCAGGAATCATTTTCTCTTGAAGAAGCCATCAAGTATGCGCTAGAATACAATGAGAATGTGAAGATAGCCAGAGTGAATACGAGTGACGCAAATTCACAGGTAGGGGAAACTCGTGCCGATGGACTGCCTCAGATCAATGCCAACTTTGGTTATACAAACAATACACAGATTCCGGTAAATATTGTGCCGGCAAATACATTTGACCCTACCGCTCCTGACGGGGCTACAACGGCTATCCGATTTGGTGTTCAGCATCAAAGTAGTCTGGGGGTTTCTGCTTCTCAAATGCTTTGGGATGGTTCATTTTTCATAGGCTTAAAGGCGGCTAGAATGCTTCGGGAGAAGGTTTTGGTAGATGAACAGAAGGCTGAACAAGATGTGCGAGAGCAGGTGATGAAGGCCTATTATATGGTTTTGGTAAATCAGGTGAGAACCGGGTTGATAGACATTAACATGGCTACGCTCGATTCTACTTTAAGAGATACCAGAGCTATGTATGAAAATGGATTTGCTGAGAAAATCGATGTTTCAAGACTTCAGGTTCAGCTGAATAATCTTAAAGCAGAAATGAGCAGTGTTGAGCAGGCTATTTTGGCCAGCAAGAACATGCTGAAGCTCACAATGGGAATGCCGGTAGATAGCGAAGTTGAACTGACAGATGATCTGGAAAGCTTCGACTTTAACTACAGCAGTGCTGAGATAGATGCTTTTTCGATATCAGAGCGAGTTGAAGTTCAGCAAATTGAGTTTTTGAAGAGACTAGCCGAATTGGATATTAAAAATACCTATTCGCAGTACATCCCTAAAGTGAGCTTAAATGCTGCATGGGGTAGGAACTCTGGTACAGACATTTTTGGAAACCTTTGGAACGACCAGAAGCAATGGTTTACTAGTTCCAATGTTGGCTTAAGTGTAAGTATTCCTGTGTTCGATGGACTCAGAAAGAAATACACTGTTGAGCGTAAAAGATATCAGTTGGAAACACTGAACTACCAATCCTCTCAGCTTTCCAATAGCTTAAAACAAGAGCTCGTCAATGCTCAAAAAGCACTCGATGTAAATCTTGAAATGCTTGAAGTACAAGAGGCCAATTTAGAATTGGCACAAGAGGTTGCCGATGTAACTCGTGCTAAATACACTGAGGGAGTTGGTTCTAACCTTGAACTCATTGATGCTGACCAAGCCTACAAAGTAGCCGAGATCAATTATTTGACAGCACTATATGATGCCATTGTGGCAAAAATAGATTTAGATAAAGCCCTGGGCAAACTCAACTAAAACAACAACTAGAAACACTAAAGAAATGAAATCATTAAAAATCTCCACACTAATAATCCTGGCCACTCTAGTTGTAGTGAGCTGTGGTAAGAATACAGATACCTTGGAGGGAAAAAAGGAAAGGCTAGAAGCCGCTCGTAATGAGATGAGAGTCCTTGATACTGAGGTGAAGGAGCTGGAAAAAGCAATAGCTGCGGAAGATCCTGAGTTTGGAAAAGTTGCAGAGGCTGCAGAATTGGTGACTACCATTCCTGCTGCAAAGACTGAATTTGAACATAAAATTGAAGTTAGAGGTAACGTACAGTCAAGAACCAATGTGTATATCAGTGCCGAAATTATGGGGCAATTAACTGCTGTAAATGTAGTGGAAGGTCAGTACGTAAATCAAGGACAGGTGCTAGCCACAATAGATTCTGAGTCTATTGAGAAAAGCATTGCCGAGATAGAGAATCAATTAACATTTGCCACCACTGTTTTCGAAAAAAGAGAGCGTTTGTGGAAGCAAAATATTGGTACAGAAATAGACTATTTACAGGCTAAGAATAACAAAGAGTCTTTAGAGAAGTCTTTGGAAACGCTCAAAATCCAGTTGGATAAGAGCAAAATCAAAGCTCCGTTTTCAGGAACTATTGAAGAAGTACCTGTAAATGCTGGTCAGGTTGTTCAGCCGGGTACCCAAATAGCATTCTTGGTGAGCAACCAGAACATGTACATTCTAGCTGAAGTTTCTGAGGCTTTTATCGGTAAGTTCCAAAAAGGAGATGAGGTGAGCGTATCGTTCCCATCTCTTAATAAGTCTTTTGAATCAACCATCACTTCTATTGGTAGTGTAATCAATCAGGCGAGCCGAACTTTTACAGTCGAAGTGAAACTTCCTGCTGACAAAAGCTTGCTTAAAACCAACCTGATTTCAGTGTTGAAATTGACTGATTACAGCGTAGAAGATGCCGTTGTTATTCCATCCAGAGTAATTCAGGAAGACCTTGAAGGTAACTTTGTTTATACAGTTGGAAATGGAGACAAAAAGGCCAAGAAAGTTCATGTGAAATTGGGCTACTCTTATGACAATAAAACTGAGGTGCTGACTGGTTTAGCTGGTGGTGAGTCGGTAGTTGATAAGGGCAGCAGAATTGTAGCAGACGGTACTGTGGTAAGTGTTCAAAACTAATAGGAGTTAACCTAGAAAATATGTCAAACGAAAATCAAAATAAGGTCGTAGACAAAGAGTTTGGCTTAACCTCCTTGTCTTTAAGAAATAGGATTACAGTATACGTGCTTACCCTCTTAATAGTGGTGGCCGGTGTGTACTCCTACATAACTTTGCCGAAGGAAAGTTTTCCTGAGGTAGAGCAACCTACTGTATATGTTAGTACCGCCCACCCAGGAAACTCTCCTGAAGATATTGAGAGTCTGATTACCAGGGAGCTGGAAAAGGAAATTAACACAATTGAAGGTGTTGATAACATTCAGTCTACTTCGGTGCAGGATTTTTCTGCCATCGTAGTTGAATTCCAGGTTGGGGTAGATGTTGATGAGGCTGTAATTGATGTGAAAGATGCTGTTGACAGAGCGAAGTCTGAATTGCCTTCTGATCTAAAGACAGATCCAAACGTGATCAAATTTAGCTTTTCCGAGAACTTCCCAATTCTCAATATTAATCTTACCGATCCGTCTAAGACGCTTGATGAGCTAAATGATATTGCCGAGTTTTTGGAGGATGAGATTGAAAAGCTCGGTGAAATCTCCAAGGTCAATATTGTTGGGGTAGATGAGAAAGAGGTTGAGATAAAGGTCGATCCATTTAAGCTTGAAGCCAGGATGGTCACTTTCTCAGATATCGAAAATGCTATTGCTGCAGAGAACCTCACATTGTCAGGAGGTAATATAGTAGCAGATGGATTGAGAAGAAACGTTCGTGTGATTGGTGAATATGAGAATCCTAAAGACATGGAAGATCTCATTATCAGTAATGAGAACGGGAATATTGTCTATCTGAAAGATGTAGCAACGGTTGAGTTTGGCTATAAAGACAAACAAAACTATGCCAGGCTAGACCTTAATCCTGTGGTTAAGATCGATGTGATGAAGCGTAGTGGTGAGAATTTGCTGACTGCTACAGATAAAATCATGGCCATTATTGCTGATGCACGGCTAAGCGGTAATATTCCTGAAAGCACCAATGTTACTATTACCAACGATCAGTCTAAAGACACAAGAGAGCAGGTAAGTAGCTTGGGTAACAACATCATCTTTGGGGTGATTCTGGTGGTTACAGTATTGCTTTTCTTCCTGGGAACTAAGAACTCACTTTTCGTGGGTATGGCTATTCCACTGTCCATGTTCATGGCATTAATGATTCTTGGATTGGCGGGTATTACTATCAACACAATGACACTTTTCGGCCTGATCATGGCCTTGGGTATGTTGGTAGATAATGGAATTGTGGTTGTTGAGAATGTCTACCGTTTAATGGAAGAAGGACTTAGCCCAATGGCAGCTACAAGACGTGGTGTTGGTGAAGTGGCTCTGCCTATTATCTCATCAACAGCTACAACTTTGGCAGCCTTTATTCCATTGGCCTTCTGGCCGGGAATTATCGGTGAGTTCATGCTCTATTTACCATTGACTTTGATCATCACTTTGGGGTCGTCATTGTTTGTTGCCTTGGTTATCAACCCGGTATTTATTTCAAGCTTCATGACTCTTGATGGTAAGAAGCAGTATAACCATAAGAAAATCTTGATCAGGTCAGGTATAGCTATTATTGCTGGTTTGGTTGTTGCGTTTGGCTTCGGAATCATTCCTTTGGGTAATCTATTGATGCTCATCGGTATAATCACTTTGTTGAATGTGTACATATTAGGGCCATTGTCGAGAAGATTCCAGGCCGGATTCTTACCTGCTATTGAGTCTAGATATGAGAAGATTCTGAAGTCTGCGGTTAAAAATCCAGGGTGGTATCTAATTGGTGCATTTGCGTTGCTATTTGTCTCTCTGGGGATATTCGGAGCTAACTCTCCTAACGTACTATTCTTCCCTGAAAATGAGCCAAAATATGTAAATGTTTTCGTGGAATTTCCTGTAGGAACGGATATAGAAACTACCAATGACTTCTCTCGAGATATTGAAGCTCAGGTAATCAAAATTGTTGAACCTTATTCTAGCGTGGTTGAATCAGTTTCTACCAATGTTAGTCAAGGTGCTGCCGATCCGAACGACCCAACAGCTGTTGGTCAGTCTGAAGAGCCTCACAAGGCTCGTATTACGGTGAACTTTGTGGAAAGTAAGCTGCGAGGAGATATCGATACAAAGGATATCATGAACGATATCCGTGCTCAGGTAAAGCTTCAGCCGGGTGTTACTCTTACGGTTGATAAAGATGCTGCAGGACCTCCTACTGGTAAGCCGATTAACCTGGAGTTGATTGGCGAGGATCTGGAAACCTTGATTAGGTTGAGTGAGGATATTCAGCAGGAAATTGCGGCATCAGGAATCAGAGGTATAGAGAAACTCAAAAGCTCATTGGAATTGGGTAAGCCTGAGTTAGTGGTGGAAATTGATAGAGATAATGCGAGAAGGTTTGGATTGTCTACCTCTTCCATTGCCAATGAAATCAGAACCGCCTTGTTTGGTAAAGAGGTTTCTAAGTTCAAGGAAGGAGAGGATAGTTATGAAGTGAACGTTCGTCTTAATCAGAACTATAGATATGATGTAGATGCTTTGATGAATAAAAACATCACTTTCAGAGATCAAAACTCTGGTAAATTGGTGCAGGTTCCTATTTCGTCTGTAGCTCATGTTCGCTATGGTTCAACTTACGGTTCCATCAAAAGAAAGGACTTAGACAGACTTGTAACTCTTAGTTCGAATGTTTTGGCTGGCTATAATGCAACAGCCATTACTGAGGAGTTGGAAGTGTTAATGGCTGATTATGATATGCCTGCTGGTTACAGCTACGCCTTCACTGGTGAGCAACAAGAGCAGGCAGAGAATATGGCATTCCTTTCAAAAGCATTGTTGATTGCCGTGTTCATGATCTTCTTAATCATCGTGTCTCAGTTCAACAAAATTACTGCTCCATTCATCATTATGGTTTCGGTATTGTTGAGTACTGTGGGTGTATTCCTTGGCTTGGTGATCTTCAACATGGAATTTGTAGTAATCATGACCATGGTGGGAATTATTGCCCTGGCCGGAATTGTGGTGAACAATGCGATTGTATTGATTGACTTTATCGAGCTAACCAGAAAGAGAAGAAGACAAGAATTGGGAATTGATGAAGAGGCAAGATTACCAATGAATGAGGTGGTGGACTCCATCATTATTGCTGGTAAAACAAGGCTTCGTCCGGTAATTCTAACTGCGGTTACAACTATCCTCGGACTTGTTCCTTTGGCAGTAGGGTTGAACATAGACTTTATCGGGGCATTTATGACTTATAATGCCGACTTCTATGTAGGTGGAGATAACGTAATCTTCTGGGGGCCGATGTCTTGGACAATTATTTTCGGTCTCACATTCGCCACATTCTTTACGCTGATTATTGTTCCTACAGCCTATCTAATTGCAGATAAGGCCATGTATAGAATAGACAAGTGGAGAGGAAAAATTTCGATTGTAGATATGAGCGATCATTCAGGTGACGAAAAGGAAGTTTTGGCCTGATGTTTGTAGTTAAAGATAACGTGGTGATTAGGTTCCCTGAAAACGGGAATCGTTCATAGTTAAGGTTGATTTGGTGGCTCCCGGGGTGGTTCCCGGGAGCTCTTTTTTTGCCTTCCGTCATTCAGACCCTGAGGTACGAAGGGGAAGAATCTCCCGGTTGAAATTCTTAGTTCTTAGTTGAACTTGAACCTAATTTCTGAAGTTTATTAATTGATGCGTCCTTCGCCTTTAGCATTTATTATTCTAATTGTTTTCCTAGCCTGGCTGGATTTCTACGCCTATCAGGCAACCAAGACCCTATTGGGTAAGCTGAAATCACGCGCTAAGAAGGTAATTAGGTACGCGTATCTTACGCAAGCTATTGCCATGATGGGCCTGATAATGTTTCTCTGGTTGGTGCAGGCCGGAACTACCTCTTTTATGTTCCTTTTATCAATCATTTTCATGAGCTATGCGGCCAAGCTATTGGCAGTCTTGTTTGTCTTTTTTGACGACATCAGGCGGGTGCTCAAGTGGTTCTTTGAAGGAAGAAAAAGAAGATACGAGAAGCGTGTTGCAAGTGGACAAAAGATGCCTCGTTCTAAGTTCTTAGCCAGAACTGCGGTTGTAGCTGCTACACTTCCTGTTGTGACCATGAGCTTTGGGATAGTGAAAGGCGCCTACGATTACAGAATCAGAAGAAGGAAAGTCTATTTGCCCAACCTTCCCAAAGGTTTTGAAGGGATTAAAGTAGCGCAGCTATCAGACATTCATAGCGGAAGCTTTTTCGATAAAACCGCTGTTCAGGGAGGTATTGATTTATTACTGAACGAAAAGCCTGACCTTATCTTCTTTACCGGAGACCTGGTGAACAATGAAACCAAAGAGGTAAAGGAGTACATAGACATGTTCTCTAAGGTAAAAGCCGATTTGGGTGTTTACTCTACCCTTGGTAATCATGATTATGGAGATTATCGTGCTTGGTCTTCTATGGCTGCTAAAAAGCAGAATCTTGATGACATGGTCAAAGTACATGAGCGCATGGGTTGGAAGCTTCTGATGAATGAAAATGAATCGCTCAAGGTAGGAACAGATCAGATTTCCATCATTGGAGTAGAGAACTGGGGCGCGGGAAGGTTTGCCAAGTATGGAGATCTTTCAAAAGCAGTTATGCATTCAGAAGGCGATGCTAAACTTTTGCTTTCACATGACCCTAGCCATTGGGATGCTCAAGTGAGAACACAGCAACCAGATATTGATTTGATGTTTGCCGGTCACACTCACGGTATGCAACTGGGTGTTGAAATTGGTGACTGGAGATGGAGTCCTTCCAAATACATGTACAAGCAATGGGCCGACCTCTATAAGGAAGACAACCAATATCTTTATGTAAACCGGGGCTATGGTTTCCTAGGCTTCCCTGGAAGAATCGGAATTTATCCGGAAATCACCATTCTGGAATTGACTTCTAAACCTGTCTAGGTTAAGGTTTAAAGTTTTTAGTTCAAAGTCTATTTTATCCTTTCCTGACAGCGTAAAAGATGAAGTAAAGTCCCCTTTAGAGGATTTAGGGGTATTTTTCCATTCCGAGCTGAGCCGAGGAATCTGTCCGATTATTTCATCTTCGGAGTGGTCATGTACCTACGGCACATTCAGGTTTTTTGATGGTCATTAGTTACCAATATCTAGTCCCGAAGGGACTAGGGAAAGGGTGAATTGGCCTGGGTTCCACTAAGAAGGCATTCATTCGATCCACTGGCCTTTTTCTTGAATAATCTTACTTTCTTCTTTGTCCCATAGGGACTAAATATTGTTAGAACTTGAATGGAAATTGCATTGAGTGTGCCTTTAGGTACACAACAACGATTGGGTCAAGTTCTCTGCTCATTTATTACATTAGCACATTGGCAATTGCTTATTGTTATGAAATACATTGGTCTCCTCTTTATCCTGCTTGTACTTAGCTGTCAACCTCCTAAGCCAAAAAGTCTGTTGATTTACACCAGAAACGGTGAGGGGTTTGTCCATGACAATATCGCGGCCAGTGTTGAAGCTTTGGAGAAACTAGCTTCTGAAAACAACTATGAGGTTCAGTTAACTGACTCGCCCGATTTTTTTACTCCAGAAAATCTCAAGCAGATTGATTGTATCATCTTCTCTAATAGCAATAATG
>JABXIP010000196.1 GCA_013373005.1 Cytophagia bacterium
AACCTATACTAGGAGCGTACCAATAAACTTATGGAAGCTCACTATTCTCTATCAGACTCTGAGTTTGTCTCTCAACTTGAAACCTGCATTCTTGATCCAACACTATTTACCCATGAGGCACATCTACGTCTGGCATGGATCAACATTAAAAATCATGGTATTGAAAAGGCTGTAGAACTCACCCAGCATCAGATTGTGAGTTATGTGCAACATTTGGGAGCGATAGACAAGTACAACACAACTTTAACAGTGGCAGCTACCAGAGCTGTTTATCATTTCATGCTGAAAGTAAATGCTTCGTCTTTTGAAGAGTTTATTTTGAAAGCTCCGCGACTCAAGACAGAGTTCAAAAAACTGATTGAGAGTCATTATGGCTTCGATATTTTCAATTCTAAGGAAGCCAAAGAAAAATACCTTGAGCCTGATTTAAGCAAGTTTGACTAATGAGACTCCTTAGTCATTGTCTTCCACTCCCCCAACCAAAAGAACTTTTTGATTCTCAGTAATGGCATCAACCATTCTTACATAGCTAACTCGTTGTCCGGTTTTCTTAGATACATAGAAGTACTCCATTCCATCCAGTTCCACCACGCACTCTCCTAACTCATAGCGCAATGACTTCACCAGAGAACCCTCAACTATTGGGTTATTGTTGAGGTCTAAAAGTTTTGGAAGGGTTGGCTCTTTGGGTTTCTTTTTGAACAGTCCGAACATAGCTTTCAATTAAACTCTAAATATAGAAGGTGTTTTGGAAATAATTTCTCTTTACTGTCATTCCTGAGAAGGCAGGAATCTCCCACTTCTTGCTCTCACTCTTGGGGATCCCCGCCTGCGCGGAGATGACAACAACTATTATGAGGCCTTTTATTCCCAAAAACCATTTTCTAAGGCTTGAAAAACACTAATTTTGCAGGCTTAATTAAGAACAATCGGTTAAACGGCAATGGCTGACTATAATCACAAAGAAATTGAGCCTAAATGGCAGGCGTATTGGAGGGAAAATCAAACCTTTAAAGCATCGGTAGACAAAAGTAAACCTAAATTTTACTCGCTCGACATGTTCCCCTATCCTTCCGGAGCGGGTTTGCACGTTGGTCATCCACTAGGCTACATTGCGTCTGACATTGTTTCGCGTCACAAGCGCAACAAGGGCTTCAATGTATTGCATCCTATGGGCTTCGATGCCTTTGGTTTACCTGCAGAGCAATATGCTATTCAGACAGGTCAGCACCCAGCTATTACCACCAAGCAAAATATTGAGCGCTACAAAGAGCAGCTTGAAAACATTGGTTTTGCCTTCGATTGGGATAAAGAAGTACAAACCTGCGACCCGAAATACTATCGATGGACGCAGTGGATCTTTATGCAGATCTTCAATAGCTGGTATGATTATGATGCGGCCAAAGCCAGAACCATCGATGAATTGACTGCCATCTTCAGCACATCGGGCAATGCCTCAGTCAATGCTGCTTGCGATGATGACACGCCTTCCTTCACTGCCGATGAATGGAATGGCTGGACTGAAGAAGAGCAGCAAAAGATGCTTTTGAAATACCGCCTTACTTACCTTTCAGAAACCGCTGTGAACTGGTGCCCTGAACTGGGAACAGTACTTTCTAACGATGAAGTGAAAGACGGTTTCTCCGAAAGAGGCGGCTATCCTGTGATCCGCAAGAAAATGAAGCAGTGGAGCATGCGCATCACGGCCTATGCTGAAAGACTATTGGAAGGCATTGATGGAATCGACTGGCCAGAGCCTTTGAAAGAGATGCAGCGCAACTGGATTGGGAAATCTAAGGGTGCTGAATTGAGGTTTCAGGTTGAAAACTCTGATCTCGAAATCGAAGTATTCACCACGAGAATTGATACCATCTTTGGAGTGACTTTCTTGTCATTGGCTCCAGAAAGTGAACTGACTGCCCAGCTGACCACACCAGATCAGAAAGAAGCGGTTGAAGCTTATGTAGCCCAAGCTGCTACACGTTCCGAAAGAGACAGAATGGCCGATGTTAAGACTATTTCAGGGGTTTTCACCGGTAGTTATGCCATCAACCCATTCAACGGAGAGAAAGTACCGGTTTGGGTGGCCGATTATGTATTGGCAGGCTATGGTACCGGAGCTGTAATGGCCGTACCGTGTGGCGACCAAAGAGATTACGACTTCGCGAAGCACTTCGACTTGCCGATTGTTCCGGTCATCAAAGATGCTGATATCAGCGAGGCAGCTGATCCGACTAAAGATGGCATTATGAGCAACTCAGGCTTCTTAGATGGACTAGGTTGTTATGAAGCCATTGACAAAGCCATTGAGTTTGCTGAAGAAAAAGGTGTAGGAAAAGGCAAAATCAACTACCGCATCAGAGATGCTATTTTTGCCCGCCAAAGATACTGGGGAGAGCCGGTTCCGGTCTACTTCAAAAATGACATTCCTTATCTGGTAGATGAGAAGGATTTACCGATCATTCTTCCGGAAATTGATAAATACTTACCGACAGAAGACGGTGACCCACCGTTGGGCAGAGCTGAAAACTTCACTTACACTCCTGCCGGAGAATCTGAAGCATATCCGCTTGAAATGAGCACTATGCCGGGTTGGGCAGGTTCTAGCTGGTATTGGTACCGCTATATGGATGCGCACAAC
>JABXIP010000023.1 GCA_013373005.1 Cytophagia bacterium
AACAACCGATGGAATGTTCAATGTTTACTTTTGCAATCATTCTATCAGAACAATAAATTTAAAAGTGTAAACCATCTACCCGGTACGGTGTAAACTATCTTGTCGGTATATACAGGGGGAGTTAGAGGGGGTAATTACGCAATTATCCTCAACTCCTTAGCCCTAGTAACAGCCTGAGTTCTGCGCTTGACATCAAGCTTCACGAACAGATTAGAAACATGGGTTTTGATGGTGTTTTCCGAAACGAAAAGCCTCTCCCCGATCTCCACATTTGAGTAGCCTTCGGAAATCAATTGAAGCACCTCCATCTCTCGTTCTGTGAGCCCGAGGTTTTGAATCTGTACCTGATCGATTTCAACGATAGGGCCGACTTCAACAACTTCTACCTTTCTGAATTTCAAACCGAGGTAAATGCCTAAGCCAATAAATGAAGCACCTACCAAACCCACGATAAGGTCGGACGACATATCAGGAATAAACAATGACATTTTGCTCAGCTGAAAGAGAATCAGCAAAGCGGCTATGATTAATCCAAAACGGAGGATGACCTTTAACATTCGACCTGAAAGTAGTAAAACCACTCAAAAAATTCAGCCTGACTGGAAAATGGAATTCCACTATTTTTAAGAAAATCAGCCTCATGAAAGCCAGAATCCTTCTCCTATTCGCAGCCATTCTATCCTATTCCTGTCAGCCCAAAGAATCGGTTGATATCCTCATCACGCATGCAGAGGTGATAGATGTAGAGACCGGTGAAATCTTATCCGATCAGATGATTGGCATCAATGATGGAACTATTGCCTTCATCTCAGGTGATTATTCAAAAAGCTATGATGCGAAAGAGACCATTGAAGCCGATGGCAAATATGTAATCCCCGGGCTTTGGGATATGCACATTCATTTCCGTGGTGGTGAAGAACTGATAGAAGAAAATGAAAATCTGATTCCTCTCTTCTTAGCCAATGGCATCACAGGAGTTCGTGAGGCCGGTGGCGATATGACCAACAAGATATTCGAGTGGCAAGATGCTATTAAAGCTGGCACTATGGTCGGGCCGAAAATCTTCACTTCTGGCCCCAAACTAGATGGCCCTGGAGGAACCTGGGCGGGTTCAATTCCTGTCACCACTCAGGAAGAAGCTGTGAAGGCGGTTGATTCATTGATCAATCTGGGTTCCGATTTTGTGAAGCTTTACGATAGTAGAATCTCCCGAGATGCCTACATATGGATACTAGAAGAGGCTAAACGAAGAGGGATTAAAACCTCAGGCCATATGCCGTTTTCTGTGATGTTGGAAGAAGCTGTCAATGCCGGACTTGGCTCAGTGGAACACCTCTATTATGTATTGAAGGGTACATCTACCGAAGAACAGGAAGTAACCAACGATGTGATTGCCGGAAAAGCCAACTTCTGGGGTTCCATGAACCGACTGATGGCCACCACAAGTGACGTACAAGAACAAGCCGCTTTTAATCTATTAAGAGATAATGGCACTTATGTGGTGCCTACTCTTTACATCGGAAATGTTCTTACTTACTTGAAAGAAGTCGACCATAGTGATGACAAATACTTGAATTATGTAGGTGATGGTATTATCGATACCTATCAGGGGCGAATCAGAAGTGCCCTGAATGCCAATGATGATTATACTCAAATGCGCATTAACCTGAATAATACTTTTGTCAATCTTGTGCCGAAGCTGCATGAAGCAGGAGTCACCCTGTTAGCCGGTTCCGATTGTGGCGCTTCTAACAGTTATGTTTATCCTGGAGAGTCGCTTCATGGCGAATTGAAGGCTTTGGTAGATGCCGGTCTGCCTGAAATCGAAGCCATCAAAGCAGCCACCATCAATGGGGCGAAATTTCTTGAAGTGGATGATTTTTATGGAAGCTTGAAGACAGGGAAATCTGGAGATTTACTGATACTGAATGAGAATCCACTGGAGGACATAACGGCTACCCAAGACATCAGTCGAATGGTTTTGCAAGGTAAAACTTACACTAAAGCAGATATGGACGCCATGCTGGAGAGCGTGAGGAAGAGGTAGGTTTAACGTCATTCAGAGGGAGAATTATTCTGATGAAATCAAGAATGATTCGACCGAAGAATCTCCCAATTATATTACCGCATTTTAGGAGATTCTTCGCTTCGTTTCACTTCGCTCTGAATGACGCACAACTCATCCTCGTTTGCAACGAGGATGTCAGAGAAGTCGATTTGTAATCGACACAAAATCATTTACCTATCCAACTTTGCAGCTTCTTCTCCAAAAACCTTCTTTCAGTCATATTTAAAGCCTGACCTATGGCTTTTTGCAGATGCACTCTGGCAGCTGACCAGTTTCCCGTTTCAGCATATAAATCAGCCTTCAGCGCCAAGAAAGACTGATTTCCTTGAATTACTTCCTCCAAGCCCTCCATTTCTCTCAGTGCTACTTCTGCCCCCTTCACTTTGCTCAAAACCAGCACTCTACTCATCTGCACTACGGGTACCGGTTTTAACTTCACAAGTGTATCGTAAAGACTCAGAATAGCTTTCCAATTGGTCTTCTCATAATTCTCAGCTGTAGTGTAATAGCAAGAAATGGCAGCTTCCAACTGATAAACAGAAGAACTTTCGAACTTGGATGAATCATGCAAAAACTGCCAGCCCCATTTGATATGGTCTTCATCGTATTTAGTCCTGTCCTGATTTTCCAAAGTCAATAAATTCCCTGATTCATCCATTCGAGCGGGAAAACGGGCTGCCTTGAAGAGCATCATGGCAATAAGTGCCTTCAATTCTCCCTTATCGCAACTAGGCTCATTGGTGAGCAGAAAAGCCAGACGAATGGCCTCTTCGCACAAATCCTGCTTCATAAGCTGATTGCCCTCTGTTGCCTTGTATCCTTCGTTGAACAAAAGATAAGTGACTTGAAGCACTGACTCTAAACGTTCTTCTAACTCACCTCCTTCTGGTACTTTCAACTCACCAACTTCTTCCCTGAATTTTACTTTGGCTCGAGTAATAGCCCTTTTTGCAGCCTCCTCCTGCTTCAAAAATGCCCGAGCGATTTCCTTCAC
>JABXIP010000156.1 GCA_013373005.1 Cytophagia bacterium
CTTTTCGGCTGTCTGGGAGTATTCATAGGCTATGAAAATAACATTGCGCTGATACCAATTGCGGCTATTACATCCTTGGCACTTGGCGGTGATTTAATGCTGGCGGCAGGAATATCTGTCGGGGCAGTGACGGTTGGTTTTGGACTTTCTCCTGTCAATCCATATACTGTGGGTACGGGGCATACTTTAGCCGAAATGCCTATGTTTTCAGGCTGGCTAGTTCGCTCTATTCTGTGCTTTACAGCTCTGACCTTTCTGGCCTTCTGCAATGTGCGGTACTTCAAAAGAATCATCAAAAGCCCTGAAAAGTCACTTTCACTGGGCATCGATACCGATGGATTCAAATTGTCTAAACCATTATCAGAATATAGGCTCTCTGTGAATAACTGGCTGGTTATGCTGGTGTTTGTGGATGGAATGGTAACCATGCTTTATGGTGTTTTTACTTGGGGTTGGTACATCAATGAAATCTCGGCCATCTTCTTAATGATATCCATTGGAGCAGGAATCGTTTCGGGTCAAAGTGGAAGAACGATTAGTGAAACCGCACTAAAATCTGTTTCTGTGGTGGCTCCGGGAGCTTTTATGGTTGGTTTTGCCACCAGTATTAAAGTGGCTATGGAAATGGGGAATATCTCTGATACCATCGCATTTAACTTGTCTGAAGGATTGAAGGCACTGCCACTTTATGGTTCAGCTCTTGCTATGTCGGGCTCTCAATGCGTAATGAATTTCTTTATTCCGTCAGGAAGTGGTCAGGCTTTGGCTACACTGCCGATAATGATTCCATTGGGAGATGTGCTTGGGCTCACTCGTCAGACAACTATTCTGGCCTTCCAGATTGGCGATGGAGTAACCAACCTATTCAATCCAACTTTAGGTGGTCTCATCGCCATGTTGGCCATGTGCAGAATCCCGTTCGATCGCTGGCTAAAATTCATCTTGCCAATTGTGGGTGTGATTCTGGTAATGTCATGGATTACACTTATGATTGCAGTCGCAATCAAATGGGGACCCATTTGATTTAATGATCAATTACGAATTAAGAATTAAGAGCAGTATCTAGTTTAGGAGACATCGTAATTCGCAATACGCTTTACGCAATACGCATGAAAGTAGAAGAAATACTATCCAAACTCGTCTCATTCCCTGTTTTAGGCGGAGAAAGCAATCTATCTATCATTCACTGGATTCAGGAATATATCGAAGACCATGGTGTCAAAACTGTTTTGGTTCCGAATGAAGAAGGAACAAAGGCCTCATTGCATTGCCGGATTGGTCCTTCAGTGGATGGGGGAGTAATCCTCTCTGGTCATACCGATGTTGTGCCTGTAGAAGGTCAGGACTGGACCAGCGATCCCTTTGTGTTGACAGACAAAGGCGATGGAAAGCTTTACGGACGTGGTTCTTGCGATATGAAAGGCTTTGTGGCCTGCTGCCTTGCGGCATTGCCTGAAATGGTAAAAGCCGACTTAAAAACACCTATCTACTTCGCCTTTTCATACGATGAAGAAATTGGCTGTTTAGCCGCTCCTGAATTGGCTCAAGCTATCAACGACTATTATAATGAAAAGCCTCAGTTTGCCATTATCGGTGAACCTACAATGATGGTGCCGACTGTCGGACAGAAGGGTATTTGTATCTACCACACTCAGGTTACGGGTTCTCAGGGTCATAGCAGTAGAATCAAGCAGGAGGTGAGCGCCATTCACGAATCAATGCGCCTAATTCTTTGGCTGGAAAATAAAATGAATAACCTGATTGAAGATGGTTCAGTTGATGATCGCTTTACTCCGAATCACACGTCAATCCATATTGGCAACATTAAAGGTGGATTGGCGCCAAATATCATTGCTCAGGAATGTGTATTCAATTGGGACGTGCGCACAATTCCATCTGAAACTCCAGAGCAGATTCTAGCTGAATTTGAGGCTTATTGCCGTGAAAGAGAGATGGAATTGAGAAAGACATTCCCTGTATTTAAAATCACGAACTCTTACAAGCATCCTGCTGTGCCCGGACTTGATACCAAAGAAGATCAGCCAATTGTAGCTTTGGTGAAAGAATTGGCCAATAATGATACAACCGATGCTGTTTCTTATGCCGCAGAAGCGGGTCAGTTTCAGGAGGCAGGCTTTGAAGCGATGATTTGTGGGCCTGGAGACATTGCGCAAGCACACCGAGCCGATGAATTCATTCACAAAGAACAGCTAGAAATGGGAGTAGAGTTTATGCAGCGACTCATTGCTAAACTTTCATAGAATTAAATCCGCCTCAAAAGCCAGCTGTCATTCCCGACCTGATCGGGAATCCCATCACACTAGCACCTTAGACCGAGGGATTCCCGCCTACGCGGGAATGACAAAAATTATGAGCTTTTGAGGTTGATGAAAAAGTACAAGTCCTTATGTTTAGATAGAAATGCATATGCTCAAACAACTACTCACCAAGAAGAACATAGAACCTGCCAGAGTAATCAAATTCGATCAGGAAAGACTCCACCATTTCGATTTAAGCAAAAACAATAAGGAGCTTGAAAAAATCGATCTGAACGATGAACAGCAATTCACCGAATACATCCAAGGTGTGCTGGATAAGAACGACTGCACCGCAGGAATTGGAGGTTATGGAGAGGAGAGAAGCCTGTATTCTCGAAGCGAACTCTTTACCGATGAAGAACCAAGAACCATCCATCTGGGCGTAGATATCTGGACAAAAGCAGGGACATCTGTTTATTCACCTTTAGAGGCTACGGTTCATTCTTTTGCCAACCACAGAGTGCATGGAGATTATGGACCGGTGATTATTCTGGAGCATGAAATTGAAAATCAGGTATTCTACACACTCTACGGCCATTTAAGCACCATGTCTTTGCACGGTTTATATGAAGGTAAGTTGATTAAGAAAGGAGAGCAGTTTGCCAGCCTGGGTGCCTACCATGAAAATTTCCATTGGCCACCTCATCTGCATTTTCAGATCATTATGGATTTGGAAGGCTACAAAGGTGATTATCCCGGAGTTTGTAAGGCCAGTGAGAAAGGGATTTATTTAGACAACTGCCCTGATCCAAAGGTTTTGTTAGGGTCGTGATTAATAAACCGTTAAA
>JABXIP010000446.1 GCA_013373005.1 Cytophagia bacterium
GGAAGACCTTCGAAAACTTTCTCATGACGCTGCAGAAGGCAGACGAACGGGAACTAAAGGATCAGAAGCCGCCAGAAGGTTCATCATCAAGCAATTTGAGGACATGAAGGCCAAGAGCCTTCAAAAAGATTACAGGCACCCTTTCAGTTTTGTTACTTCCAGAGGAGATTCAATTAGTGGAGAAAACGTTGTGGCTTACATTAAAGGAGAAGAAGAGACCGCCTTTGTAGTTACTGCTCATTATGATCACTTAGGAGTGAGAGACAGTGTAGTTTATAATGGAGCAGATGACAATGCCTCTGGAGTGGCTGCACTCATTGCTTTGGCTGAGTATTTCAAGGCCAATAAACCAAGACATACATTGATTTTTGCAGCATTAGATGCCGAAGAAATGGGCTTGCAAGGAGCTAAGGCCTTTTTGGAGGATGAGAGCATTCCTCAAGAGCTTATTAAGCTGAACATTAATATGGATATGATCAGCATGAACGACAAAAACGAGCTTTATGTAGCCGGAACCTCACATAACGCTTTTCTTAAACCAATAGTCGAGGAGGTCAATGTACTCCCTCTTCAGCTGAAATTTGGACACGATACTGCTGATCTTGGTAATGATGACTGGACAAATTCATCAGACCATGGCCCGTTCCATAAAAAAGGCATCCCATTCTTGTATTTCGGGGTTGAAGATCACGAAAACTATCACAAACCCACTGACGATTTCGAAAACGTAAATAAGGAATTTTATATCAAGGCTGTTCATGCAATTCTCGACTGCATTATAGCCTTGGATATATCACTGAATTAAACTCAAGCACATGATTAAAACCTTAATCAGCCATTCATTTAAACAGCAATACCGGTCTTCTGTATGGGCCAAAAACCTTGTTGCCAATATATTTCTAGGTTTTGCCGGTTTGGTTTTGTCCATTTACATGCTGGTCTTAGGCATATTTCTCTCTGAAATAATTGATGCTCTGGCTCCTGACAGCAACCCCATAGACTTACTGAATGGGCTGATTATTTATTACTTCGCCTTTGAGTTTTTCATCCGCTTCTTCCTTCAAAATGTGCCGGTGCTAGCAATTGAGCCTTATCTGCATCTGCCAATGCCCAAGAAGAAGATTGTGCATTTTATGCTGAGGAAAAGTCATATCAGTGTTTTCAACCTGATTTCCATTTTACTTTTCACGCCTTTTGCCTTTAGAGAGATTCTACCTGAATACGGTATAATTTCGGCCTTGGGTTGGTTAGGAATGATCATTGGTCTGGCCTTTACCATTCACTTTCTCACTATTCTATTCAAGAAAAAACTTAACGAGAAGCCTAATCTTTTGCTGGTTATTGCCGGGTTATTCCTAGCTATAGGCGCACTAGATTATTATGGCTTTGTGTCTCTTTCCACGGTATCGTCAGATTTATTTTCAGCAATTATTCATCAACCGGCATTTGCTGCAATTCCGTTTGTATTGTGGTGGGCAAGCTATAGAGCCAATTACAGCTTCCTGGTAAACAACACATACCCTGAAGAAATCTCCACCAAAAAGAAACAGTCCAAGATTACAGGTGACTTCGCTTTCCTGAAAAGATTTGGAAGAATTGGCGAAATGATAGCCTTGGAGCTAAAGCTGATCATTCGGCACAAAAGACCTAGAAGTGCATTAATGATAGCCGGTTTTCTGCTGTTTTATGGCCTCATTTTCTACCCTGAGAAACAGTATCAGGAAATGAATTGGATCTTTCTCTTTGTTGGCATTTTCATCACAGGAATTTTCTTTCTGCAATACGGGCAGTTTCTATTGAGCTGGGAAAGCGGGTATTTCGATTTTGTGCTAACAAGAAAGGTTCGGTTCAAACAATACTTTGAATCGAAGTACTACCTATTTGTTGCTACATCTACCATAGCCTTTGTACTCTCATTGGCCTACGGCTATTTTGGTTTGCAGATTATATTAATCAATCTGGCAGCCTTTCTTTTCAACATTGGGGTGAATGTGTTTTTGGTAATGCGCATTGCCCTTTTCAACCCTAAAAAGATAGACCTCAATAAGAGGGCTGCATTCAACTATGAAGGAGTAGGTGCGGCACAGTTTTTAATAGCACTACCTGTACTTTTTCTTCCCTATGTAATCTATGCCCCTTTTCTGATCATGGGTGTTGGCGAGTACGGACTTCTGGCCTTGGGAATTGTTGGCCTTACAGGCTTTTTACTTCGGGACAAATGGCTCGATTTCATTACCAATTACTTTATTAAAAACAGACATAAGATAGCAGCGGGCTTTAGAGCTCAATAAATTTTGAAATATGATTGACGTTAAAGGACTTATAAAGCAATACAAAGGAGTTACCGTTGTGAACATTCCTGAAATCTCTATTGGTAAAGGAGAAAGCTTTGGGCTAGTAGGAAACAATGGAGCGGGTAAAACAACCTTCTTCAGAATGATACTCGATCTGGTTAGACCTACCGAGGGAGAAGTGCTTTCGAAAGGAATTGATGTTCGAAAAACCGAAGACTGGAAATATTATACAGGCTCATTTTTAGATGAATCATTTCTGGTTGACTATCTCACTCCAGATGAGTACTTCGAGTTTGTAGCCAGCCTCCACGATTATTCCTCTGGCGATTTGAAAGAATTCCTGGGCCAGTTCGAGGCCTTATTCAATGATGAAATTGTTGGGAAGAATAAGTACATCAGAGACTTGTCTAAGGGTAACCAGAAGAAAGTAGGTATTGCAGCAGCTCTAATGGGAAGGCCTGAAATTATTCTATTGGACGAACCTTTTGCCAATTTGGACCCAACCACTCAGATTCGCTTGAAAAACTTGTTGAAAGACTGGAAAGATAATCAGCAGCTTACTATGCTTATCTCTAGCCACGATTTAAATCATGTGACAGAGGTTTGTGAAAGAATTGTTCTGCTGGAAAAAGGTGAACTGAAACAAGACATTAAAACCAGTAGCTCTACCCTGAAAGACCTGGAAGAGTACTTTGCAGCATATTAAAACCTATAAAGTTTCAACCCCTCTGTATCTCCCCTAAGAGGGGAGAAATTGAATTTCTATTGCAAATAAAACTCCACATCGGGAACGTCAATTCCCCTCCATTAGAAGGAAGGGCTAGGGGTGGTTCTTATAAATTTTTCCATCCTTCATCACCAGCTTCACTTTTCTTAAGTTGCTGATGCTGCTCAATGGGTCCCCTTCAACAGCGATGATGTCTGCCAGAAATCCTTCCTTCAGCTGGCCCAAATCATCGAGACGAAATGTCTCGGCATTGCCAGAAGTTGCAGAGATTAATGCCAATTCCACGGGCATTCCATATTCTACCATTAGCTCCAGCTCTCGAACGTTTTCACCATGTGGGAAAACACCAACGTCTCCTCCGAACACTATTTTCACTCCTGCTTGCAGAGCTAATTCAAAAGATCTTCGTTTGGCTCTGATTCTACCTGGCTCAGGGTCTACACCTTTATTCCACCCAGAATATTGAGTAATAGCGTCTCCTGCAGCTATAGTTGGGCAGAGAGCCACGCCCTTTTCTGCCATCAGCTTAAAGACCTCCAAAGTGCCACCGTCACCATGCTCGATGGTCTTAATCCCAGCTTCAATAGCTCGCTTCATCGCCTCTGCCGATGAAGCATGAGCCACCACTTCTCTGCCACTGCTTTCTGCTATTTCTACAATAGTCTTCAATTCCGCCACTGTGAAAGTGGGCTGCGCAGTTCCCTCGGGCCCCCATCGGTAATCGGCATATACCTTAATCAGATCAGCACCGTTTCCAATTTGATCTCTTGTAACACGAATCAAATCATCATATCCATCGGCCTCCTCAGCACCAAGTGGAACATTAACTCCTTCATGAAAGCCTTTTGGGCCGTAGCTACCTGTGGCCACAATAGCCTTTCCGGCCACTATCAATCGAGGTCCCGGAATCACTCCTTTCTGCACTGCTATTTTTAATCCTACATCGGCATAGCCAGCACCTTCAGAACCTAAATCGCGCATAGTGGTAACACCGGCCATCAAAGACGCTTTCAGGTGGTTTACTGCTCGTGCGGAACGCTCTGCCACCGACTCTTTCAGCACCTGATCGTTCCAGGAGGTTTCGTTGTAAGGATGTAGAAGAATATGTGAATGACCCTCAATCAAACCGGGCATCAAAGTCATGCCTTTTAGTTCAATGGTGCTATCTGCGTCTATTGATTTATTGGGACCAGCGTAAGAAATTCCATTTCCTTTTACGCCAACAACCCAATTTTCATGTATCTCCTTGCCGTCAAAAACACGGTCGGGTATTAAAAGGTAGTCCACTTGTGCGTGTGCTATTGCAGTAAAGCAAAGCGCGAGTATTGTCAACTTAAGCTTCATGTTTAAATCTAATCATTAAATCAGAATTCATTAGATCAAGGTTTCACTTCAAGTGAAGCCTTGATTGGAGATTAAATTTTACCATGATATTCATCCCAGTAAGGTAAGTATTGAAATATCTCTGTCTTGTAGTTATCAAAGTCAATATCCACAAAGTTTTGAACCACTTTATGATCTACCAAAAAATCTTCAGATATACCGCAATAGTATGGAAATGATGAAAAAGGCCATTCAATCAAATCATCTACAAGTTTGGCTCTTAAAGGATTTAGATGAATATAGTTGAAGCAAACTAACGGCTCATTTACTTCTTTGGCCTTTGTTCCAGATTGAAAAAGAGAGCCGGACTGACCCTCTTGAATATTTATTGCTCTAGTATATGTTCTCAAAAGAACCCCTATTTCTTCATTCAATCTTTGGTCAAAGCTATTATGAGTATAAACCAACAAATGAAAGTGGTTGGGCATTAGGCAATAGGCCATCACATTCGCATAAGGACAAATGTGTTTTTGAATCTTGCTGAGAAAGTACTGGTAGTTTCTTTGTTGGTAGAAAATCGGGATTCTCCTATTACCTCTATTGTAAATATGGTAAAGCCTATTTGGATTGAATTGCATGTGTGTATTATTTAAGGATTCAGGGCTTCACCTGGAGTGAAACCCTGAAAAATCATGTCGCGAAAATCTGCGAAGTGTCCTTGAACGACTTAAACTCTAGGGCATTTCCACTCGGGTCGAGGAAGAACATAGTGGCTTGTTCACCAACTTCACCCTTGAATCGGATATATGGTTCTATAACGAACTCGATGCCGTACTCGGTCAGCTTATCGGCTAATTCATGCCATTGATTCCACTCCAAAATAGCTCCAAAGTGGCGAACAGGCACATTCTTACCATCTACTTCATTGGTATTGGCTTGAGCCAATTCTCCAGGTTTTACATGAGCACTCAGCTGATGTCCGAAGAAATTAAAGTCGATCCACTTGTCAGTTGATCTTCCGATTTCGCATCCGAGTAAGTCTCCAAAAAACGTTCTAGTAGATTCAATATCCTTAACAGGAAAAGCTAAATGAAAAGGAGTATCCATTATTTGGTTAATTAGGTAATTGGTTATTCGTTGATTGGGGTGAATTTATGTAATAATCTTCATCCTATTCTAATTGTTACAAATTCGTCACTTTTAGGAGATGGTTGGTCACTATTTGTGGAATGAAGAATGATCAATGGTTAATGTTGAAATAAAAAGATGAAAAACACACTAATACCGAAAAGCATCGTCTTCGGCTTATTCTGTTTTGCAGTAACAGTAGCAGTAGTCGTTTACTTGAATCAAATGGACAGAATTGTTGACCACTTAGTTCAGGATGGCATATCTGCCGAAATTGCCGAGCTCAAATTACGCGGTTTGATAATCGTAAAGTTTATTTCAGTCTGTCTACTGGTTATATTGTTTATTCTAGGCGTTCGAATTTCAAAAAATCTCATAGAAAAAGAGCAAGTCAAACTCGGCCTACCAGTTTATTTGATTTACGCATCAATATATGGTGGCATATGCACACTGGCTTATGAAATATTTGATTTGGAATTTGGCATCAGCATGCTTACTAGTGAGCCGATTGCGACCATGAGCCAGAGTTTTGTGGCCGTGTTTCTGTTCCATTTCACACTCGGATTAGGAACATTGCTGGCAGCTACCTCTTTCTCCCTCTTAATTGGTAATAACCATCGAAAGAAGAAAATTACAATAGGAAATCTAGGTACAAAGTATTGGTTGGTTGGTTACTTCTTCAACTTCCTGATCATTTGTCTGCTGTATTTCTTTAATTCCGACCTGAATTATTTCTCACTAGGCTTAGTATGGGTTTTTATAAGCCTGCTGATTATGGCCTTCATTTCAACGACAATTGGTACATTTTTTTTAGCCTCTCTTATTGGTGTTGCAAAGCCTCTCTTCAGTAGTATTTTGGAAAGCATATCTCTAGCTGTATTTTCAAGCTTTGGTGTCTTCTCCTTTTTTATGATCCTTTGGGTAATAGCGTTAGGCCTAGATTCAGCCTTAGCAAGTATGGTTGAATACTTACCAAGCTATGCTCTAGGAATACTTATTATAACTTTAATATCTGGTGGTCTCTCGACTGGAATTTGGAAATTGAATTTGATGGGTGTCCGTAAAGATTTTATGCTGGCTACGACTCAATCCGAACTCTCCAACCTTAAATCACAAATCAACCCGCACTTTCTGTTCAATTCACTCAATAGTCTCTATGGTCTGGCTTTGGAAGAAAGCAGTTCAAAAACTTCAACAGGTATTCAAAAGCTCAGTGAAATGATGCGCTTTATGCTACGTGAAAATGTAGAAGATACCATTGAAATCAGCCGGGAGTTTGAGTATGTTGAAAACTACATTGAACTTCAAAAGCTAAGAGTCGATGGCAACGAAAAAGTGAGACTAGAATATGATATCGATAAGGCTTGTGAAGGAGACATCACGCCCATGCTTATTATTCCTTTTATTGAAAATGCATTCAAACATGGAGTGAGTGCGCATCTCGAGTCGTGGATTGATATTAAGCTCAAGTGCGAAAAGGATTCCATTCATTTGAATGTGAAAAACAGCAATCACCGGAAAACTAAATCTACAGAAGAAGAAAGCGGTATTGGGATGGAAAATGTAAGGCAAAGGCTAGCAATGCTCTATCCAAACAGGCACTTGTTTCAAATCTTCGACAATGATGAAAGCTTTGAGATTAACCTTAAAATCGAACTCAATTGATCAGAGCCATTGCCATAGACGATGAGCCAATTGCCTTGAAGGTAATTGAGGAGCATGCCTCAAAGATTCCGTTTCTTCAGGTGGAAGAATACTTTACTGATGCCTTTGCAGCACTAGACTTTCTGCAACAGAACAAGGTAGACCTTATCTTTCTCGATATCAATATGCCTGATATCTCTGGGCTCGATTTGCTCAAAGCTTCGGCTGGCGATTTTCAGACGGTGTTCACTACTGCCTATTCCGAATATGCGGTGGAAAGCTATGAGCATAATGCTTCGGATTACTTGCTTAAGCCTTTCGAATTTGGCCGTTTTCTCAAAGCGGTAATGAAAGTGAAAGAAAAGCTAAAGCAGGCCAAAGAGGACTATTTCTTTGTGAAATCTGGCTATGAGTATATCAGAATCAACTTCGATGATCTGCTCTTTATCAAAGGAGAAGGCAATTATCTGAAGCTGGTTGAAAAAGAGAGAAGCACCCTAACCAGAATGACTTTTGAGGAAATTTCAGGTCAACTGCCCGAGAATTTTATGCAGGTGCATAGATCTTACATCATGAATAGCATTCTGGTTGAAAAACTGGAAAAGCATCAGGCGACTATTGATGGCCATCAAATTCCGATCAATTCTGAAGGTTATGAGAGATTGAAATCAATTGTCATTAAGTAGAATCTACGTAACGAAATAATCGGAGTAACGTATTCCATTTCGGTCACTGTCACGCTGAGGCACGAAGCATCTTATCAACTCATACCTTTCTTTCTTCGTGGATAGGATTCTTCACTGCGTTCAGAATGACTTAGACGATAAGGCAACATGTGAAACATATACTTATCCGTTAAGCAACCGTCAGGCACATGGTTAGACCACCGGAAAACCCTCTAGGTAACAGTCATGCTGACATGCTGAGGAACGAAGCATCTTATCACACTTTGCAAGTCTTCTGTGGATGGATAGGATTCTTCACTGCGCTCAGCATAACTTAGACGGTAGTGTATCGGGCTCAACGAACTTAATCTAGCCCGCTACATTTTGAAAACGCTAAAAACAAAAAAAAGGGCACCACTTTTAAACGGAGCCCTAATAACTAATTTCCTAATCAACGAATTTACCAACTGCCTGAAGCGCCTCCGCCTCCGAAGCCTCCGCCTCCAAAACCACCGAAGCCTCCGCCTCCTCCACCAAAACCAGAACCACCTCCGAAGCCTCCGCGGCCCCCTTTGAAATTGTCCCAATCATTGTGTCTGTGGTTGCCTCCGCTGCCCATCATGAGCCACACCCACCACGGAATGCCGCGAGTACCAATTCCCCTCTTCCTTCTTCTTCCGAAAATGGCTGGAAGGATGAACACAAAGAAGAAAAACACAATAAAGAACCTGAAGCCACCGCCTCCGCCATCATTATCAGTTCTTCGTCTGTTCTGACCAAAGGTTTCAGCCTTATATTCTCCAGAGGCCAGTTTAAAAATGACATCAGTAGCTTCGTCCAAACCTTTGTAGTAGTTGTTCTGCCTAAAGTTTGGTTGTAAATAATCCTGAATAATGGTGAACGCTGCGGCATCGGGTATTACACCTTCCATGCCATAGCCGGTACTGATATTCATTCTTCTTTCCTGAATAGCAACAACTACCAACACCCCATTATCCTTCGACTGGCCTACTCCCCATTTTTGACCTGTTCTTTGAGCAAAGTCAGCGATCTCATAACCGTTGAGAGATTCTACAATTAGAATGGCCACCTGAGTAGAGGTACTGTCCTCATAGCCAAGCAATTTATTCTCCAATGCATTAGCCTCTCGCTGCGAAAGGGTAGAACCGGTTAAGTCATTAACCAACCTTGGCGGGTTTGGCGCATCTGGAATTCCCCTTTGTGCCATTGCGAATGTGCTCACAGAGAGCAACAGTATAAACAGTAAATTCCTCATATTAATTCTTACCAAATGAGATGTCATCAGAGAGTTCATTTATGTCGTCTTTTTGATATGGGAAAAACTGCTTCAACCTTTCACCGGCACACAGAATACCGTCAACCAAACCTTGGGTAAGCTCACCAGCCTTAAATCTGGCGAGCATTTTCTCCTTGGTTGTGTCCCAAAAGTCTTCTTCAACCTTGGCATTGATTCCACCATCGCCAATAATGGCAAACTTGTGGTCCCTCACCGCCATGTAAATCAGCACACCATTTCTGGCTTCTGTTTCGTGCATTTTTAATTGTGCAAAAACCTGTGCTGCTCTATCGAGTACATTTTCTGACTTGCAGTGATTCTCTAAATGCACCCGAATTTCACCACTGGTGTTCAACTCTGCCTCTTCTATGGCAGCCTTAATTCTTTTCTTCTGCTCGCTGCTAAAACTTTCCTCCGCCATTAGTTAAAGCTTACTTCTGGTACAGTTTCAGATCCGGCAGCAGCCTGGAAATATCCTTTGGTTTCGAAGCCAAACATATTGGCGTATAAGTTTTTCGGGAAGCTTCTGATATATGTGTTGTAGCCTTGAACTACATCGTTGAAGTTTCTCCTCTCAACAGAAATTCTGTTTTCTGTTCCTTCCAGCTGAACCTGCAATTGTTGGAACTGCTGGTTAGCTTTTAGATCAGGATATCTCTCAACTGTTACCAGAAGTCTGCTCAGTGCTGAACTCACGCCTTGTTGTGCTTGCTCAAAATTAGCAATCGCTTCAGGAGACAAGTTGCTTGGGTCGATTGAAACAGAAGTAGCTTTAGCCCTTGCCTCAATAACGCCTGTTAATGTTTCCTGCTCAAAATCAGCGTAACCTTTAACCGTATTTACCAGGTTAGGTATCAAATCTGCTCTTCTCTGATATTGGTTTTCTACCTGAGCCCAGGCAGTACTGATACTCTCATCGCGTTGAACCATGGTATTATAGGTTCCCTTTATGCTCGAATAAACTATTAGCAGTAGCACGGCCACCACTATTAATGCAATCCATCCTTTCTTCATCGTCTATTTTGGTTTTGATAGAAATTACGACTTATGGCCTGCAACTTATATGCTAACTTTGTTATCGGACAATATGACAGATAAGCGTAGCAATATGGATACTCAATCCTTTAGAAAACATGCACATGAATTGGTAGACTGGATGGCCGATTACTTTGAGTCGGTAGAAGATTACCCTGTAATGTCACAGGTAAAACCTGGAGATATTCTCAAACAGATTCCAACCAAGGCGCCAGAAAATGCAGAGTCATTTGACCAAATGCTGAAGGACTTTAATGAGATTATTATGCCCGGTATTACCCACTGGGA
>JABXIP010000537.1 GCA_013373005.1 Cytophagia bacterium
AAATCTGAAAATTTGAATCAAGTCATACTCATCATGGGAATTTGTGGTTCGGGTAAAACCACTGTTGGCGAAGCGCTATCTAAATCTCTAGGCATCCCTTTTATGGATGCCGATGATTTTCATCCGAGAGAAAACGTTATGAAAATGAGCCGTGGTGAGTCATTAACAGATGATGATCGCTGGCCCTGGCTTGCTGCCATTGTTGAATATATTTCCAATAATCACAGGCAGGAATTTATTCTGGGATGCAGTGCCTTGAAAGAATCATATCGTGCCTATTTGGCACAAAGACTGAAAGTTCATCCTGTTCTACTGGACATTACCTTTGAAGAAGCTAAAGCTAGAATGGACCAGCGAAAAGGGCATTTCATGCCAAGCTCATTGATTCAATCTCAGCTAGATACACTGGAAATACCAACTGAAGCAATAAGGCTTTCTGCTACCACCGAATTGGATGAACTGGTGCATTTGCTGGAGCAAAACTTCCGCAAGTTGCTTTAATTCCCTAATTTCTCAGCTTTTTATCACCCTATGGAAAATCTTCAACTGTACCTGGCCATCATATCAGGGGTGGCTCTATTGCTCTTTCTAATTATGAAATGGAAGCTCAATGCTTTCCTCAGCCTGCTCTTCTCGAGTATTTGGGTAGGACTAATTGGAGGGCTTGGTACAGATGAAATCATCAATTCCATTTCTAAAGGAATGGGCGACACATTAGCCTTTGTAGCCACAATTGTCGGGCTCGGAGCCATTTTTGGCGCCTTACTCGAGCATTCAGGTGGAGCCCAGGCTTTAGCCAAATACCTACTCAAAAAGGGTGGAGAATCAAGATCTAGACTAGCATTACTTACCACAGGTTTCATTGTTTCCATACCGGTATTCTTCGATGTGGGAATCATCATTCTTATGCCTATGGTGAAAGCTTTAGCAAAGAAGAGCAACCGTCATGTGCTGTACTATGCCCTACCTCTTTTGGTTGGTTTAGGTATCACTCATAGCTTTATTCCTCCTACTCCCGGCCCTGTGGCTGTAGCTGATATTCTAAAGGTTGATTTAGGATACGCCATCATTGTAGGTTCAATTGTTGGTATTCCCATTGCTTTAATTTGCGGACTGTTAGTGAGCAAAAAGTTGGTACCACAAGATGAGCCTGTTGAGGTTGATGACAACCCTGAAGAAGTTTCAGCACCAGTAGACTCTCAACTGGTTCATACCATTATGTGGATTTTAGGCCTTCCCATCTTTCTGATATTAATAGGTTCCCTCTTGAAAACGCTGGCCAATGAGGAGATAATTGCTCAAAGTCAGTTCATTGATCTTCTTGGTTTTATAGGGCATCCTTTCGTTTCGCTGCTGATCGGAACACTTCTGGCACTTTACTTCCTTGGTATCAAAAAGGGTGTCGGTAAAGACGATCTCTTCAAAGTAACCAATAACTCCTTGGCTCCTGCTGGCTCAATCATTCTAATAACAGGTGCAGGTGGCATACTCAAAACAGTAATGATTAACACAGGTATTGGCGATATCATTGCCCAAGGCATGCTGAATACTAGCTTTTCCGTTTTGCTTCTAGCCTACCTGGTGACTGTTTTAGTAAGAATTATGCAGGGCAGTGCAACTGTAGCCATGCTCACCGGAGCAGGAATTGTGGCTGCAGTACTTCCCGGAATTGACCTGAGCATGCTAGAAAAAACCTTCATTATGATGGCCATAGCGGCCGGAAGCATCGTTCTCTCACATGTTAATGACAGCGGATTCTGGCTGGTAAATAGAATGCTGAACCAATCAGTTCAGCAGACCTTAAAATCATGGACGATACTCTCTACCGTTATTTCGGTAACGAGTTTCGCCCTGATTTTCATTATGTACCAGTTTGTTTAATCTTCCCACTCAGTGTGGAAGATTCCAGGCTTATCTAGCCTTTCGTAGGTGTGAGAACCGAAGTGATCTCTCTGTGCCTGAATAAGGTTAAGTGGAAGTCTGTCTGACCTGAAAGCATTGAAGTAATTGAGTGATGCAGCAAAAGCTGAGACGGGAATTCCTTGCGCCATTCCAGCAGAAGAAGTCTTCTCCAAAGATTGAATCAGTGGTTTAACTACATCTGCTATTTTACTGTCCATCAATAGGTTATTAAGATCAGGATTTCGATCATACGCCTGTCTAATTTCCTCAAGGAAGCTTGCTCTGATAATACAGCCACCTCTCCAGATTTTGGCAATTACTTCAAGGTTCAACCCATAATTATATTCTTTTGACGCTTCTGTGAGTTGCTGCAATCCTTGAGCGTATGTCAAAATATAGGCCAGATAAAGAGCCTCTTTAATGTCATTAACTGTTAGATCAACAGCTTGAGTATTCTTTGGATAAAGCTTAGCAGCTTCAACCCTTAAATCTTTGAATGATGATATATCCCTCATCTGTACTGAAGCATCAATAGTAGGAATAGGCATACCTAAATCCATGGCATTTTGAGATGTCCACTTACCTGTTCCCTTCTGCTTGGCTTTGTCTAGAATGGCATCCACCAACTCACTTTTTCCCTCATCATCTTTTCTGCCTAGGATATCAGCTGTAATCTCAACGAGGAA
>JABXIP010000195.1 GCA_013373005.1 Cytophagia bacterium
AAGCGCAGACTGTCGCTCATAAAGAGCTTCATCTTTTTCTTTCGGGTGAGTTTCTTGGCTCTGTTAATGATGGCCACCAACATTTTTTCTGCACTTACACCAGCTTTATGTAGGTATACTTGCCAGTACATCAGCCTTCGGGCACTTAAGAAGTTTTCGATGCTGTAAATGCCTTTTTCTTCAACCACGAGCTGACCATCTTTTACATCAAGCATTTTAATGATGCGATCAGCACCAATGGTTCCCTCAGAAACACCTGAAAAGAAGCTGTCTCTTTTCAAGTAATCCAGTCTATCAATATCCAATTGGCTGGAAACCAGCTGATGTAAAAATGCCTTGGGATATGTTCCATTAAAAATATCGAGAGCCATAGAAAGTGCGCCATCAAACTCTTTGTTCAATCGCGACATGATCATTCTGCTTAAATGCTCATGCGGAACATCTTCCAACAAGCTGAATTCCAAGGCATGAGAGAAGGGGCCGTGGCCAATATCGTGCAGTAAAATGGCTGCTAATGCACCTTGGTACTCTTCATCTGTAATTTCTACTCCTTTGGTTCTTAGGTTGTCTAGCGTAATAGACATCAGGTGCATGGCACCTAGCGCATGGTGGAAACGGGTGTGATGGGCTCCCGGATAAACCAGTTCTGCCAAACCCATTTGCTTGATGCGCCTAAGTCGCTGAAAATAAGGGTGATTGATGATGTCGAAAATCAGCTCATTTCTGATGGTGATGAACCCATAGACAGGATCATTGATAATCTTCCGTTTGTTCAAGTTTTGTGCTTTAATTCTCTTAAATTCGAGCTTCTTCTCAATTTCGATTCATGCAAAGATATAACATTTTATGGGCTGACGATGAGATCGATCTGCTGAAACCGCACATCCTTTTTCTGAAAGACAGAGGCTACGATGTGACTCCGGTAACAAGCGGGGCCGATGCTATTGAATCAGTAGAAAAACAGCCATTCGATATTGTTTTTTTGGATGAAAATATGCCGGGAATGACCGGTTTGGAAACCCTGAGCTACATTAAGGGCAGAAGACCAACGGTGCCGGTGGTAATGATTACCAAGAATGAGGAAGAGCACATTATGGAAGAGGCTATTGGATCGAAGATTGCCGATTACCTCATTAAGCCACTGAATCCCAACCAGATTCTCATTTCAGTTAAGAAACTGCTAGATAACAGGAGATTGGTGAGTGAAAGAACAAACTCACAGTATCAGCAAGATTTCAGGAACATCAGTATGAAGGTAAACGACTGGATTGATCATCAGGAGTGGGCTGAAATTTATCAGAAGCTGGTGTACTGGGAATTGGAAATTGATGGTACCGAGAATAAGAGCATGGCTGAGGTTTTGGACATGCAGAAAGTAGAGGCCAATGCAAACTTTGCCAGGTTTGTTGAAGAGAATTATGAGTCTTGGTTGAACGACTCTGAATCTGAAAAACCGGTGCTGTCTCATGAGCTCTTGAGTAAAAAGGTTTTTCCACAACTCGATGATAATCCCACGTTTCTAATTGTGATCGATAATCTCCGCTTCGATCAATGGAAGGTGGTGGAAGGAGAGATACTCAATTATTTCAATTTGCTGGAGGAATCAGCCTATTATTCAATTTTACCCACTACTACAGCTTATGCACGTAATGCAATTTTCTCCGGGGAGTTACCTCTGGAAATGAGTAAGAAATATCCTCACCTTTGGGTTACTGATGACGATGATGAGGAGGGGAAAAATAATCACGAAGAAGAATTTCTTCAGGAGAATCTTAAAAAGCACAAGCTGAATATTCGTTCCAGCTATCACAAAATTATACATGCCAATCAGGGCAAACAACTCAACGACAATTTCCCCAATCTGCTCAATAATCAGCTGAATGTATTGGTCTACAATTTTGTAGACATGCTGTCACATGCCAGAACGGACATCAAGATGATCAAGGAACTGGCAGCTGATGAGTCGGCTTACAGGTCACTGACCAGGTCGTGGTTTTTGCATTCACCACTTTACGAAATGCTCAAAATGATAGCTGATAAGGGCTTGAAGGTGATGATCACTACAGACCACGGGACCTATAGGGTGAAGAAACCTTTCAAAATTGCCGGAGATAGAAGCGTGAATACCAACCTGAGATACAAACAAGGAAAGAACCTAGGCTATAAGGGAACTGACGGGGTTTTTGAAGTTCGAAAGCCTGAAGAGCTTCACTTGCCAAAACCAAATGTTTCTACCTCATATGTGTTCGCTACAGAGGACACCTTCTTTGCCTACCCTAACAACTACAATCATTATGTGAAGTATTACAGAGATACTTTTCAGCATGGTGGCGTATCTTTGGAGGAGATGATTATTCCCTTTATTTCATTAATTTCGAAAAGGGCCTAAAACGTATAGAATGGTTATTGAGGTGAATGGACTGGATGAGCTGAAGGCTGCTGCCCAAAAGATCATTGACTTTGCCGGAGAGGAGAAAATCTGGGTACTCAACGGAAGCATGGGAGCCGGAAAAACTACTCTCTCTAAAGCCATTTGTGCAGAGTTAGGAGTGATGGATACGGTTCAGAGTCCTACATTTTCCATTGTAAATGAATACCTAACCTGGAACGATGAAGTGATATATCACTTCGATTTTTATAGATTAGAACATCCGGAAGAAGCTTTGGCTATTGGGGTTGAAGAATACTTCGATTCGGAGAATTTGTGTTTGATTGAATGGCCGCAGAAAATTGGTAATTTATTGCCTGAAAAGCATTTGGCTGTCGATATTAAAGACTTAGGAGATAAACTTCGTGAACTTACCTTGACACACCATGGCGAAAGATAAAACCGGTTTTGCTGAGCTTGCCAAAGAGGGGAGCCTTTATCCACAAGAGCAACTTTTGAAAGTTAAATCTGGCAATAAGAACTTGTTAATTTCGGTTCCCAAGGAAGTGTCTCTTCAGGAGAATCGTCTGAGCCTTACACCAGCTGCTGTTGGTATTTTGGTAGCGAATGGGCATCGGGTTTTAGTAGAGCAGGGAGCAGGAGAGCACTGTTTTTTTTCGGACACTGAGTTCTCTGAGAATGGTGCCGAAATTGCTTACTCCAAAAAAGAAGTTTTTGAGGCCAATCTCATTGTAAAGGTTGAACCCCCGACCAAAGAAGAAATTGGCCTAATGAAGCCGGGAGCTACTGTCTTTTCCGCTATTCAACTGGCTAATACATCAGAAGATTATTACGAAGCGCTCAACAAGAAGAAAATCACTTCAATGGGCTTTGAATTTCTTCAAGACAAGGCAGGAGGGTTGCCCATTGTCAATGCTATGAGTGAGCTGGCCGGAAGTTTGGTTATTCCTATGGCTGTAGAGTACCTGAGCAGCACTAGCGGAGGCAGAGGGATTATTCTTGGCGGTATTACGGGAGTGCCCCCAACCCGAGTGATTATTCTAGGTGCAGGAACCGTGGCCGAATATGCGGCTCGGGCGGCTTTGGGCCTCGGGGCAGAAGTGAGAATCTTTGATAATGAGATTTATAAACTCAGAAGAATTAAGCATAAACTGGCCAATCAGGCATTTACAGCAGTAATCGATAGCGCAACGCTTGGGCAGTCTCTTGTTTCGGCCGATGTAGTTATTGGTGCGCTACGTGCTGAAAAAGGTAGGGCCAGGTGTGTGGTTACAGAAGAAATGGTTTCTTCTATGAAACCTGGTTCGGTGATTATAGATGTATCTATCGATCAGGGGGGGTGTATTGAAACCTCAGAGATCACTTCTCATGACAACCCTACTTTCAAGAAATACGATGTGATACATTATTGTGTGCCGAATATAGCTTCTAGAGCAGCCAGAACGGCAACAACTGCATTGAGTAACATTCTAACTCCGGTGCTGCTGAAGTTGGCAGATACCGGAGGAATTGATGATATGATGTATGCTTATTCCTGGTTTAGCAAAGGGGTGTATACTTACAAAGGCTACGCTACCAATCTGGAAATCTCCAAGCGATTCAACCTGCCTTATAAAGATTTGAGTCTGTTAATGGCTGCTCGATTCTAACCTCCCACAAGGTCTGTGCTAATGGCCTGAAAGAGATCCTTAGCCATTGAGCTTTCTTTTTCATTGCTTTCTATTTCAGTAAAAGCAGTGACTGAAGAATAGGTCGAAAGTTGATTTTGATCTAACGACTTGAAAGCCATAGTCCATTCGGAGTACATGCGCTGTTGGGTTTCCTTCATATGCAAAAGCAAAAATTCTCTATGTCTCGGATCTCGCTTAATTCGATCATATAAGTCTAGCAAGACCTGAAAGTTTCCTTCCAGAATTTGAAGAAACTGACCTCCATGATAAAGCAGGCAGCCGGTAATGTCATTGGCTTGGTTAAAGTCTCGGGCTGTTTTTAATATATCTTCCAGATCTTCGGTGGTAGTTCCGGGTTTTGCGGTGCTTCTATAGATGAGTTCGTAAAGCATAAATGGTGTAGTAGCTCCGTCAAGATATGAAAAATGAACTTATTGAGAAACCGATAGTTCACCTCGCTCATAATTACTGAATACCTGAAGTGAATAAAAGTAGGAATGAACTTTCCAGTCGATAAATACTAATGGGGTTAAAAGCATAAAAACTGGAGATGCGTATGCCATTATGCTGTTACCATCAAAGGCCATGGCAGTAAAGGCAATTAACATAGCCGCTTGGCTTATGAAAAACATATATTTGGACTGTCTGAGTCTTTCTATCTCGTTCAGGCTTTTTGACTTGCTCATGAACAAAGTCGAAAATATTCCGGAGAATGGCTTTTTAATTTTGGACAGCCAATTATCTAAATCAATTTCGTCAGAGTAGCAGGATTTAAGTAATTGCAATAGAGCCAGCCTTTTCTTCTTTTTAATCCACGACTGAAAAAAGTAAAGGCATGCGGCCCAGCCCAGGAATGAAAAAGTGATTCGGATCAGACTGATTTCTTCAGGGCTCTCTATGAGTGAGGCAAACAATTGAAAGCTGAAAGCTACTGTAAAGAAAATGGTGGAGTAAAGGTGCGGTTTTAAGCTTCTTTTAATCGCGTCTATTTCTGTTTTTACAAACTGAGCTTCGCTTAAATCTTCAACACCACTTTGAGTGGTAGACCCTAACTCTTCTAGAATTTTGCTTTGAAGTTCTGTCATGATAAAGTGTGTTGATCCAATTTAAAAAACATTCAGAACAATTTCATTCCTTTGCAAAATGTTGGAATTGAAAAGGGACATTTTTCGGGTGTGTTCCGAGAAAGTCAGTCAACGAATTGCCTCCCTGGAGGCCGAGCTGCACACACTAGCTGAATCTGCTGCTTCAGATACCAAGAGCTCTATGGGCGATAAGTACGAGACAAGCAGAGAGATGATTAATCTTGAAAAGGAGAAGTTTTCTACGCAATTGGCTGATGCTCAAAAGATGAAATCTGTTCTCGATTCAATTGACGTTGAAGCGCAGAGTCAGAAAGCTGGAACAGGCTCATTGATCAAGTCATCAACCTGTCTATTTTTCCTTTCAATCTCTCTTGGCAAGATCATCGTTAATGGCAAGGAAGTTTTTGTCTTGTCTCCGGCTTCGCCAATTGGTCAAGTCCTAATGGGTAAGCAGGTGAACAACAGTATTGAATTTGCAGGGAAGCTGGAGCGAATTATTGCAGTAGTATAGACTATTCAAGAGGTTCATCATCTTCCTGCTCTTCTACCAGTTCGGTTTTAACGAAAGTATCTTCCATGAATTTACTTTCCTGCTTTACTATGTTGGCAACACCCACCATATAGGCTACCGCTAGCATTCTAAGAAAGGAGAAGAACCTAATTAAGAGTAAACGAACCTTTGACTTGGGCATAAAGGCCCCTTGTCAATTATCGAACCAGTACAGTTTTACTTTATTTCTCTGCCAATTTGCCCTCAAATAGCAGCCAGGTGTCTGGGTCGAGTTCAATTTTGGCAGGTTTTGAGCTCAAAGCAGGCGTCCACGACAGAGACTTTTGAGTTACTGGAATGGTTCTGATCTCAGAGCTACCATCGGCATAAGTGATTTTTACTTCCAGATTAAAGCTGAAGTTTTCTTTCTGTATCTGATCGATTTGCAGATTTAGTTTTCCATCCGAAAATGACCAGGTGGCCTCAATCTCCGGCTGACCTGCCTGCATTACCCATTGCTCAAAAAACTGATCGAGTTGCTTTCCACTAACCGTTTCAAAGACATTCTTTAGGTCTTTGGTGTAAGCATTGGATAGTTTGTATTGATCGTAATATTGCCGAATGGCTTGCCAGAAGATTTCATCTCCCAACTCTTTCCTAAGCATATGTAATACCCAGCCGCCTTTCTGATAGGAATTGGTATTGAGAATCTGCATATAGTCTTCGATAGCAGGATTAACTATCGGAACTCTATTTTGCTTGCTGAATGCTATAACCTGTTCACGCTGCTGCTTTTTTCTACCTACAAAATTGTCTCTCCCATATTTCTGCTCCATATATAAATTGGTG
>JABXIP010000254.1 GCA_013373005.1 Cytophagia bacterium
AATTTACAATGTGGTTGAAAACGCTAACATTAGAGCATCTTATGCCAAAACCATTGCAAGACCTTCATTCAAAGAAAAGTCTACTGCTGAGATTCAGGACGTATTAACAGGAAGAACCTTCATTGGTAACATCGACCTGATTGAAACGGACATTCATAACTTCGACTTGAGGTATGAGTATTTCTTCGGTAGAGGCGAGACTGTTTCAGTTGGAGGATTCTACAAGACTTTCTCTAACCCAATTGAAATGGTTAGACAGTCTCAGGCTCCTAACGATTTACAACCAAACAACGTAGGTGATGCAACCATTGCAGGTATAGAAATAGAAGTGAGAAAGAGCTTAAACTTTATTGCACCAGCACTAGAGAATTTGTCATTAATCTCTAACGTAACCTTAACTGATGCCAAAGTAAACATTAATGACAATGAGGCTCAGGGCAGACAAAACGGCCTAAGAACTGGTGAGAACTTCAATGATACAAGAAGCTTTGTTGGTCAGCCTCCTCATATCATCAACGCTGGTTTGAACTATACAGACTATGAGAAATTCTGGGAGGCCAGCCTAACCTACAACGTTCAAGGAAGAACGCTTGCAGTGGTTGGTATCAACAGAACTCCAGACACTTACGATGTGCCATTCAACAGCTTGAACCTGAATGTTCAGAAGAGCTTTGGCGTTGATGGAGAGCACACGCTTTCATTGAGAGTTACCAATATTCTTGGCGACTTGAGAGAAAGAGAATTCGAATCTTATTTGAGCAGCAATGCTATTGAAACCAGAAGAGATCCTGGAACAGCATTCAGAATCAAATATTCATACAACATTATCAAATAGGTTTTTCATATCATTTGATTTGAAAAGGGCCCCGGCAAAGTTGTCGGGGTTTTTTTATGCCCAAGCCGCAATACATTAAGTGAGCTTCTCCGGAGGTTTCGTGATGGGCATGATTGTGACCGATGACTCCTCTTCTAATGTCACCGAGTATTCGGGAGAAGAATCTTATGAACCTACGTTAAATAAGAAAGCCACCCCTATAGAAGGGATGGCTTTCTTAAATCTCCTAGGTAATATCTTAATCTCAGATTACTGCCCTACAAAGAACAGCGCGTTGGCTACAAACAACTTTCCGTTCTCCCAGAAAGCTCTGAAAAGAGGATTATCAGCCATATAAACTACAGCGCCTCTTCCTACATTCTCTACACCAAATACCATTGATTTGGCTAGGGCTTTTTTGGCGTCTTCTCCCGCAACACCGGTTACGTAGGAGCCTTCTGATTCTATAATTCCTACATTCCAGCCATTTGGCAAGTAGGCATATCGAGAACCATTGTTTTTAATGGTAAAGTACTCACCAGAGTAGCCAAAGCCTAGAGGGTGTGTATTATCAATTTTCAACTTGAAAATGGCTCCCGGTAATCTTGAGCTTTCAAATCTCGAGCCTCTATCGGCATAAGGCGTAAGGGCGATAGCCTCTTTCTCTTCATCGGTTTGCTTAGTAGCTTCTTTCTGCTCAGAATCAGTAGCGTATCTCTTAAGGTTGAAGCCTCCTTTGCCCTGGAAGGTGCTCATGGCGCGCTCGATGGCCACTACAGTTCCTCCTCCTCTAATCCAAGAGCTGAAGGCCTCCATTCGGCTTTCATTCAACATAGAACCATATGAACCAGATGGCATGACTACCACATCATAATCATCAAGATTCACTCTTCCGAAATCATCCGTGTTTACCATAGTGATTGGGTAGTGAAGCTCCTGCTCCATAAAATACCAGAACTCACCGAAGCCCAATGAAGAAACTCCATCGCCTCTTAGTGCAAGAATTCTTGGTGCTTTTAAGAATGGTACTCCGTTAGATCCAAAGTCTTTTCCGGAATCAACAAAAGTTGTTGGAGTGGAATAGAGAGAGCGGCCATACTTAGCTGCAGCCTCTTTCACAATGTTATCGAAACGGCTGCCCATATGCATGTTACCTTTTCTAGTGATGATAAGGCTTCCTCTGTCGTAAGTCTTACCATTTACGGTAAAGGCCTCATTGGCATATCTAAGCTTAATACCCGCTTTCAAAATCTCAGCAAGGAACTTAGCATCCTCCATAGTCTCCCAATTCGCCAAATAGGCTGCTGGCGTAGCCCCAACTTTTACCTCTGGTGCAGCATAGGTTGGAGTACCTTCGCTTACCGCCAATCTCTCGGTAGTTGCATAAGCATCTAAGCCCATCATATATGGAAGCGCCCAGGCTGTGATATCGTAAGTATCGTTGATGCTGGCATAAGTATCCGGCTCAAATAGAGCTTGAACCATTACCGCTTTAGGTTGGAAAGTTGAAACCACAAGGTCTGCATCTTCAACAGATACATTTTGAGTTTGTCCACTTTGATAATTGAATGCTGAGATTGGTTTTTTGGTTGATGACTTTCCATACTGAATAAGATTCTTCTGAAGGAAGGCCTCGAGTTTCTTCAATTTATCAGGATGGTTAGAGCCCTTCACCACGAATGTTTTGTACTTGGCTTTTGGGTTGGTTACCGCCTTATCGAAGTAAGCCGCAAACTCATCAACCATTTTTGCATTGTGCTGTGAAGCCATTTCCACTGTCGACATACCCGTGGTATAGTGGTGAGCGATGGCATCGGTAAGCTTCAATGTATCTCCTTCGTCTGTCAGAATTTCAAGGTCTGAGCTACCCTGCTCGTAAGTCATACCGATTGCTCCGTTATACATCGGGTAGGAGTCGCCATAGCTTGGGTACAGAATATCAAAGCTCTCTTTGGTGAAGAACAACCAACCGTTCTCATCGAAATACTTGGCGTGGTTTCTACCAATCATCTCTTGAAAATCTCTTTGCCATTGCGTTACCTGCTCGTGAATAGGCTCTGCAGCCGGAGCGAAGTAGTATGGGCTGTTGCTGCCTTGCTCATGAAAATCTACATGAATGTGAGGCATAATGGTATGGTAGTATTTCAACCTTGCCTCAGACTCTTTTTGCTTTTGCCATGCCCAATCTCTGTTCAAGTCGAAAAGATAGTGATTGGCTCTACCTCCCGGCCATGGCTCATTGTGTTCTGCAGCTTCAGGGTGTGGGTTTGGAGTAGTTCCTGCTACCTGGTTAATCCAGTTAGAATA
>JABXIP010000430.1 GCA_013373005.1 Cytophagia bacterium
GTTCCATCAAAATCATTCGTACTCCAGTCAGTTTGAGGGTCAGTCACTATTTCATTGATCACAACATCTCCTGCTGAAGCTCGAACAACCTTGCGTGTTTTGTGTGTACCTGTGTTACTGGATTTGGTATATTTTGAAGAAACTCCTGAAACCGACTCTTTCCTTTTTGATTCTAGAATTTCTGTATCTATTATGCCATTCGGTGAATGCTGAGCAGCTATTTCAGCCGGATTCAATAAGACCAAGACAAAGAGTGCTAAAACAGTTGAACCCTTTTTTAGGCTCGAAAAGGAATTGGTTTGGGCAAAAGTTTCCTTTTCAACCCGAAAAACTGATAGGTTCATTTTGGTTGGAGTTTAGCTTTCAAAATAGATCATAGATCTTTTAAATGCAATTTAATACATCTCCAATACACAAAAACATACCCGAAATCAGGTATATATCCTATCGAAATTGTTTTCAGATTATTTCAAAAAAAAGGTCCGAATTGCCATTCGGACCTTTTTAATATTCATTATACAAATTTTTATTTCGTCACCACACCACCCTTGGCACTGTCTACAGTGATTTTAGGGGTACCGCGGCCGGAAACTATCCAGCGGACTTTCACAAAGCCGTTACCCGGGATATTATCAACTTCGAGCTTAGCAGGATTCACTTTCTGCTCAGTTGTGAAATTGAAATCCTCATTCTGAACAATCATACCCGCCTGAACATCTACACCTTCAATGCTGATATAGTCAGGACGCTCAATGTTATTTCTCAAATCATGAGAAGCATGAGTAGGAATCATTCGCTCATTGGAAATGGTTGCTGTTATCTCTCTCAAACCTCCTCCAAGATCCTTCTCCTTCACTTCAAAGATGTTCAGCTTAGGCGTATGATAAGCATGGTAAATAGTGAAAGCCATATTTCTATGACATTCTTCTTCTAACAAGAAGCCTGGAGTTGCTCTACCGAAGTTCTTCTTGAATCCACCTATTTCAATCTCTCCATAAGTTGGGTGATTGTAGGTTTTCCATGGTTCGAAAGCATCACCAAATAGCAATTCTGCATCGAACTCATATTGCTCATTTTGTCCTCCTCTTTCAGTTTTGTAATAAGCAAAACGATTGAAGATTTCATTAGAGTAAGTGAAGATTCCGCGTCCGGCATAGAACCAGTCAAGTTCTCCTCCATACGCTGAATACAAGTCTTTGTACACTACCAGATATCTATAACCAGGTAGCATCTTCTGTCCTTTGTTACCAATAGCATCGTAAACTTGAACATCTTGTCTGTTATAGGTTCCTACATCTTCTTGTCCACCAGGGCCACGAAGGATCATTCCTCCTGAATTATGATAACTCTGAGCTCCTGCAATATTTGGATGTGCCATTATAAAATCAGCCACATTTCTATTTTCAGGAACGCTGAAAGGATATTTGAAAGCACCTCCTTGGATATAATCAGGATGCCATCCCCAGGCCCAATCCCTGTTTGGATCGTAGTAACCATGAGGATCTTCATTTACACGACCATCACCGTCATTATCAATTCCTTCCTGGCCCAGGTATTCATATCGCTGAACATTGGCAGGAACCACATCATCCACACCAATGCGGATCATCTTTCTAGGGTCTTGTGGATCCATAATGAAATCACCAGTAGAACTCTTTCTTCTCATTTGAGTGATAGAACCATTTCCATCCAAATCATCAGGAAGATCTTCATCGAATAAACCATCCTGATCATCATCTAATGACATCATACCCGCTCTAGGTGAGCTACCTGTATTTGGTTCTTTCATGTAGTTGTTTCGGGCATCAGGGTTGATGGTAGGAAGAATGTAGAAGATTTTATCATTCAACAACTCTGTGATAAAATCGATATGACCGAAATTCTCGGTGAGGTACCATGCGGTGTAGATTGAAATCTCACCTCCCTGAATCTCATTAGAGTGAATGTTTCCATCGATGTAGAAACCGGGTTTTCTGCTAGCCTCACCTTCTGCATAGTTGGTAATTTCCAGCATCCACATATCTCTTCCTTCATAAGACTTACCAATATTCACTCGCTTAACCAAGTTTGGATAAGCTTTGGCTATCTTCTCTCCAATAGCGTTCAAGCCCTCAGTAGTATAGTATCTATTGAATGAAACCTGAACTTTCGGGTTATGTGGTGAGCCAGCAGCTCTAAAAATATCATCTACTCCTTGCGCCTGAATCTGGCCATTGAAACCAAAACAAGCGACTGCAAAAACGATTATTGCTGTTATTCTTTTCATGGCTTCTTATTTAAGGTTAACGTTTGTAGAAATAAATCCGATGTGCGGTGCTCCGGCTTCAATTGTGATGTTGCCTGAGCCCTTAACCAACCAGGTAAGCTGCTCTGAGCTATCACCACCAATGCTACCAAGCATTTGCACTCTTCTACCTGAGATTACCTCTTGGCCATTGCCAAGCTGCAGCTCTACTTTGGTATTTCTCAACCATCTAGACCTTGTACCCATTTGCGTGTGGGTAGGCAATGTACCGGGGTTGTAAACATCAACCGTGATTCTGGTCAACCCTTTACCCACAGACTCTGTCTTCAGGTTCACCATCTGTAATCCGGCTTGCATTCCAGCTAAGTCGGCAATGAATTGATTATGCTTGTCAGAAACACCATCAATCATAGACAATGGTGGATTCATCATTTTGAATGGGCTAATTCCGCCTACTTCAACAGTCTTTCCAGGAAAATCTGGATGTGAAACTGACTTCCATTCAGTGAAATAATCTGCAATACCTTCCTGAGCTGCCCATCTTAAGAAATTCACTTCTCTGTTTCTATCAGCATTGGGCTTCATGGTTGAATCACCCTTCACTGTAGGCACCCACCAACCTGGTGTACTAAGACTCAGTCTACCGAAGTGGAAATAGGCCCACTGATAAAAATCACCACCATTATCGGCTGAAGGAGGAGCATCCTTAAGACCAACTGTCTTATTATACTGATCAGACAATAGCTTATTCAATTCAGCATCTTGCTCTTGAATGCTAGAAACAATTCTTTGCGAAGCTCCTCTTGGGTTGTATCTCCATGGACTGGAAAGGTTGTTACCCGGCCCGAAAGTGAAAATGGCATAGACATTCCATTTTTCATAAAGCTCATCCAATAGTGCTCTGTTCTCTGGTTCAGAAACAGGATATTCACCAGCTCCAGGCTTAAAGAACTCATATTGATAAGTTAAACTCTTGTTGAAGTGAATTCCTCCAGCACCATCTTCATTGAAAGTACCATCTTTATCGTTGTCAGTTCCCTCACTCAGTAACAAATAGGTGCCTTTCTCTCCTTTAGACTTATCGGCCATTATCATTACTCTGTCATCCGCAGGGTGAGTAATGTAGTTACCGGTAGCATCTTCAACTCTCATCAAAGTGATTTTGCCGTTACCATCTAAATCTTCGAATGGATCTTCATTCACCTTTCCATCTCTATCATCATCAGTGGCCTTGGCGTTGCCACTTCTCTCCCACTTCAAGGCTGCAAAGTATTGCTCATAAGCATCTGGGCTCATATTTGGGAAAACATAGAAAGTGGTATTGTCGAGGGTTGAAGCATGATCGCTGATCATTCCTTCTGCAAAACGAATAGCCATTTCAACTCCAAGAAGGTGGCTACCTTCTACTCCACCAACTACAGCGATAGCCGGTTTATTTTCCATATCTCCAGTACCAAGTGTCAGCATCCAAATGTCTTTTCCGCTTTCTGTTTTGGTCAGAGACTTTAATGAAGCCAGATTGGAAGAGTTTGCCAGATATCGCAAGCGCTGTGCCTGCTCATTCAATGTGGGATAATCTTGTGCCCACGCTGAAA
>JABXIP010000160.1 GCA_013373005.1 Cytophagia bacterium
CCATCAGGAATATTCATTACATAAAGTCTATTCAAAGAGGTGAAGGCCAATTTGGAACCGTCAGGAGATGGCACACCATCACGAATCTGATTTACAACGAATTCAGGATCGTCTGAAATTGGGTAAGTGAATTTCAATCTTGGCCCCATTTCCAACTTCACATCAACATCAAGAGGAATTTCAGAAGCTGCACCACCATCGATAGCCACTTTATAAAGCTTTCCGTCCCAAGAGGTGATCACAGTTTTAGAATCAGGAGTGAATGACATAGCCGGCAAAACACCCAGTGGAGCGATAGATTCCTGATCGTCTCGCTGAATTGGATAGGCCAACCACCTCTCATCACCAGACTTCAAATTGCGAAGCACAAGCCCCGTCTGATCCTCATATCTAGAACCATAAACCAACCACTTACCATCTGGCGATGGTGTTGGCGTGAAAGCCGAACCATATCTGGATGTGATGGTAGAACGGGCTCCGTTCTCACGATCATACATTCCTACTTGGTACTGTGGCAATTGAGCATTATAATTCCAGGCTCCATTTCTTTGTGAGAAGTAGATATACCTGCCATCTGGGGAGAAGGCCGGCTCAATAACTTTCAAAGAAGCAGGGCTGTCAATCAACTGAAAACCACCTCCGCCATCTTTATGATACATAAAAAGCTTTAGGTTTCTTCTTCCTTTAGTCACCACTACATAGTCTCCATCAGGCGACCATTCTGCTGACTGCACCCATTCATTATTGCCTTTGGTGACTTGCTTGAATTCATCGTTTTCCAAATCCATAATCCAGGCATTGTCCGATCCACTTCTATCTGAAGTAAAAACAATGCTCTTTCCATCAGGGCTAAAGCGCGGATGAGTGTCATAAGCCATACCATCAGTAATTCTGGTGGCCTTTCCTCCTTCAATTGGCATGGTGTAAAGATCTCCCATCATGTCGAAGGCAATGGTTTTTCCATCAGGAGAAATATCTACTGAAATCCAAGTACCTTCTTTGGTATTGAACTCTAGAAGTCGCTCTGCTTTTAGTGGAAGTTCTTTATAAGTTCGTTGATTGAATTTAGAAGTGTCTGATTCTTTAGCCTGAGCCAAAACTTCGGGGGAGCCAACTGTTAGGCACAAAATCATCACAGTAAGACTCAAGAGCGGCATCAGCCACCTCCTGGATCGGTTTGGTAGTATCATAGTATGTAAGGTTAATTGGTAAAGTAGTTTTCAATTTAAGAAATATCAGTTACGCTTGAAGCTGATTATTAATTAACATTGCGAAAAATCAACATGGCACAGAAACGAAAGCCTTCCACCCGAAAACCAGCTACAAAGAAGAGATCGTCTCAATCTCAAAAGGGAGGTTCAGGATTTGGCAGGTTTATTCTTGGTGTCCTGATTCTTGCGGGGCTTGCTTATGGAGGCATGGCCCTGAAAGAGGGCCAATTGGTGCCGAACTTTGTTCAAGAGTTGGGCATGAGTTCATCTGAAGATGATACAAAGCCGACATCCAAACCGGAACCGACTACCATTGAGAAAGAGCCCTCAAAGCCAGAAAGCAAACCAGAGACACAAGAGGCAGTTGAAGAAAAGGAATTCGACTATGATGCCTTCGACCTGTACTTTACTGCGGCATTCGACTTTTCCTGGCCAGCTTATAGCGCAACAGATGCTGTTATTGAAAGGCCTTACTATACCATTCGCTATAACGAAGAGCACGAACAGGCTATGTGGGTGGCTTACAAACTAGTGGCAGATTCATTGGCTCAGCCGACTTTCGATAGAAAAGATGATTTCCGTGAAGATACAAGAGTGAGAACCGGTTCCGCTTCACTAGCCGACTACAAAGGCTCAGGTTATGATCGTGGCCACCTTGCCCCTGCTGCCGACTTCTCGTACGATGAATTCGCCCTTTCTCAGAGCTTTTATATGAGCAATATGAGTCCGCAAGACCCCAGCTTTAACAGGGGTATTTGGAAGAAGTTGGAAGATCAGGTGCGCGACTGGGCCAAAGCCAATAATGCCATCTATGTGGTTACAGGGCCTGTTCTCAATAAGAAGTTCAAAACCATTGGTAAGAATGAAGTATCTGTTCCTGAGTACTATTACAAGATTGTTCTGGATATCGAAAAGCCCGAAGTAAAAGCAATAGCCTTCCTGATGAAAAATGAGAAGTCGTCAGCAGAACTGAGCAGTTTTGTGGTGACGATTGACGAAATAGAAAAACTCACTCAACTCGACTTCTTCCCTACCATACCCGATGAATTGGAGAATGCTTTGGAAGCTACCAAACAGCCAGCAAAGTGGTTTAAATAAAAATCCCCACCTCAACGAGGTAGGGATAGTTCCAAGAATATAATTTTTTAGGAGTTTGGGAATTACCCCTTCTTCCTCTCAGCTGTCATTTCCAGTGTACCATCTGGTGTATAAACAGCGCCTTCAAGATCATCGCCATCGAACTTAAATTCAAACTCGATGCTGTCGCCATTGATATCTGCATTGCCTTCAAGGACCATTTCCTCAAATACAATATCTTCCAATTCAATGGTACCATAAACACTGCTTTTGATAGTCACTTCCAAAGTACCATCTTCAGCTCTGCTAATAATCATATCTCCTGTTAAGTCACCCTCAGGAGATGGCACGGTATAAGACCAGGTTCCGGTTGGATCGTAGGCCTGTTGAGCCATAGACTGATTAATAGATAGAATAGTGAACGCCAAAGCTATGGCACTCAACAACATTGACTTCTTAAAAAATTGGATTGTTTTCATGATTGAGTTTTTGGTTAATGATATATAGATGATAAAACTTAAGCAATGGTTGCTTAGGTTTGAACTTCAACGGAAGAAATTACATACCGGTTCTAGTAACACAAAAGATATAACCTGTACATAATATGAAAGAGGCCAAGGTATTTGAAATGGAAATTGTGGTTCAGCAAGAACATCTGGACGAAATGAACCATGTAAATAACGTGCAATACCTACAGTGGGTACAAGATGTAGCCAAAGCACATTGGGAAAATGCTGCCATGACTCATTGGCTGGCAGAATACGCCTGGGTGGCTCTCAGTCATCATATTGAATATAAAAAACCGGCCTTTCTAGGAGAAGAGTTAGTACTCAAAACCCATGTACACGAATTTACCGGAGTGAAATCTGTTCGCCTGGTAAGAGTCTTTAGAAAGGAAACTGATGAACTCCTGGTTCAGTCCAAAACCGAATGGTGTATGATCAGAAAGGATAACCTGAGACCGGTAAGAGTACCGGAAGAAATTGCGAAACCTTTTTTCGAAGGGGAGCAAGATTAGCCAATCCAATTTTCCGCCTTACCTTCGGTCCTGATTGAAAATATCTCCGTACAGATTGTAAAATGTGATATAAAGTTTCTGCCAAAATTGGCACTATCACTCCCCTTTTTGAAAAGTGGGCTGGTGGATTGGAACAGATTAAGATATTGTAAATCCTCCGGCCTCTGGCCAACTCCTTTAAAAGGAGGATTTTTTTCATCCTGAGCTTGTCGAAGGATCTGCCCAGCTTTGCTATTGGTTGATCCGTCCGCTTCGATCGGGATAAAAAATCGACCTGTAGGTTTTACCTAATAATCACAAACTCTACCCTTCTGTTAATTTCACGTCCTTCGACACTATCATTATCGGTAAGAGGCTGTTCACCACCAAAACCAACAAATTCAACTCTATCGGCCTCAATACCTTTGCTTAAAAGATAGTCACGGACAGCTTTTACCCTTTCAACGGAGAGCTCCTTCAATGCACGAGCATCTCCTCGATTATCTGTATGCCCCTCTAAACGAATGGCCATACCCGGGTTAGACTTCATCAATTGAACAATATCATCGAGCTGTCTTTTGGCCACATCGGGATCTGAGAAAGTAGAGGCAGCTCTGTTGAAAAGCACGTTTTCAATTTTCACCTTGGTGCCAACCTCTTCAGGGATCAGGTAAAATGTTTCTACTGAAGAGCCACTCATTTCATCACCTGAATTCTGAACCTGAGCACCTGCAGTAAACACTTCTTCATATTTCTGGAATCCCTTTGCCTGAATACTTACTGAAACCTCAGCTCCTTCTTCTAAAGACATCACAAAATGTTGATTAACTGACTCAATTTCAGAGGTCTTCAAGTCTATTTCTCTTTGTCCATAGCTCATCTTAACCTCTGCATCTACTGGCATCTCTGTACGCTTATCCAAGACCTGAAAAGTCATCACTACCACAGATGTTTTGTCTTCAACAGGAACTTCATTTGGAGTTTCCTCTGCCACAATCTCTGCCGTCTCCTGCAAAGCCTTTTCAGCATCGCTCAATGAATAGTTAAATAAATCTCCGAAGCCCTCGCTATTCTGGGTCGATGAAAAGTAAGCCATATCGCCTGAGGCAGGAATAAAGTAATCTCTTTCAGTGCCTTTGGTATTGATGCCTTCTCCAAGGTTTACCGGAGTAGACCAGTTCTGCCAAGAGCCATCAAGTCGCTTGGTTACATAAATATCGCGCCCTCCAAAACCGTCATGGGCGTTAGAAGTGAAGTATAAAGTTTCGTTGTCTGAGGCCAAAAAAGGCGACCATTCTTCACCATAAGTGTTAATCACATTACCCAGATTCTGAGGCTGACTCCACATACCATCACCTTGTTTAAATGACACATAAAGATCTTCGTTGCCTTCGGTTTGATATGATCTGATCGCTAAAATCAAGGTATTCTCTTCTCTGTTAATGGTAGCTCCGATGTAAGGTGAATTATTGGAAAAGTACAGAATCTGAAGTCGCTCAGGTTTCTGCCATTCACCATCAACTCTGGTAGAAACCGCTATACCGTTTCGCATACTTCCTCCACCCAGACCATCAGAATCAAAATAGTTGAGAAGATACATTCTGTTACCATCGGCACTAAAGCCTACCACTCCATTCAATCCGGGATGGTTGATTAGATTTCCAGCATGTTGAGCAGTACTCCAACCAGTCTCTGTTTTGGTTGCGTACCAGATATCACCTTGATCAATTACTCCCCCAACATTGGCTGCATGGCCTGAGCGGGTAAAGTAAAGGGTTTCGCCATCAGGACTAATGGCAGGGCTATGCTCGTCATACGAAGAATTAACACTATCAATTTTGATATGATCTTGCACCTGTGCTTGTGCAAAAGAGAAAAACAGTGTACCAAGGAGGATAAGACTGTAACGACTGAGCATGGATTAACTTTAAAATTCGAATTACGCGTATTGCGCTGGTGAGTTCAAGACAGGCCGTTTTAAACTTTGTTAACGCAAAGTAAACGAATTGAACTGAATATACCACCCCTGACCCTTACTCAATCAGGAGGGGAATTATTAGTGCTAACGAACGATCAGGCTTAAAAATATATCTCCTGAGCCAAACGATAGGTATTGGCGTGAGCTTCCACAATATGGGCAATGCGCTCAGAATAGCCACCACCCATACTGGCCACCATCGGAATCCGGCTATTCTTGCAGCTTTGCAACACCATTCTATCGCGCTCCTTGCACCCTTCTATACTCATGCCGAGTCTACCTAATTTATCGGTTGCCAAAACATCTACTCCCGACTGAAAGAATACAAAGTCAGGTTGAACAGAATCCAGCAATTGATTCAGGTGCTGATCCAACAGCTTCAAATAGGTAGCATCATCTGTTCCATCGGCCAAACCTATATCCAGATCGGATTGCTCCTTATGCATGGGGTAATTAGAAGCACCATGCATGCTGAAGGTAAAAACCCTTGATTCATTCTGGAAGATTTGAGCCGTGCCATTCCCTTGGTGAACATCCAAATCCACTACAAGCACTTGCTTAGCCAGATCCTTATCTAGCAGATGATTAGCAGCAATAGCAATGTCATTCAAGAGGCAGAAGCCTTCCCCTCGATCGGTAAAAGCATGATGTGTTCCTCCAGCTATGTTCATGGCGATACCATGCTGCAGGGCAAATAGAGCAGCCTGAACCGTTCCATTCATGATGGTGATTTCACGCTGAACCAACTCTGGAGATAGTGGAAAACCTGTTCTTCTTTCCTCTTGTCTTGTCAGCAGCTGGTCTTTAAGCTTGTGCCAATATGCTGAATCATGAGTTCTAACTACTTCCTGCTCAGTAAGAGGTTCTGGCACGAAGAAGTTCTCTTCTTTCACCGTTCCTTCATAGAGCAATTGCTGCGGTAACAAATTGTACTTCTCCATCGGAAAGCGATGGTTCTTCGGAAGCGGGTGAGCGTAAATTTCAGTCCAGGCTATTTTCAGCATAACATCTAAAAAGCCAAAACTAAAGGCAGATGCTTTACTTTGGAAGGTTTTCTTTCACAATTGCCGCCAGCCCCATCAAATCTCTCATGATACTCATATACTCAGGTGTTGAGCCGTTGATCTGATAGCAGACAGAGAAGCCAAATTCCGGGAAGTACATCATATTGGTAATATAGCCCGGCATAAAGCCTGAATGACCATACATTTTCCCAACAGGCGTATTGGCCATGTGCACTCCTAAGCCCCAGTCGCCACCCAATTGTTTGGCAGATCTGCCTTTTAAATATTCATTTTCTAAAAGAGTTTTAGAGAACATTTGACCTTCATAAATCTTCTTCCCTAAAACGGCAAGATCTTGAGAGGTAATCACCATACCACCTCCGGCCCATTCAAACTGCCAGTTGTAACGGCTCTTTCCATTCTCCATGATGGCTGTTCCTGGAAAAAACTCCTCTTCGCCATTATAACCCTGAGCCATGCCCTTGTACTTGCGCTTATCTTGTGGCTCAGAATATTTTAATCCAGCCTTTTTCAGCACTCGCTTTTGAACTTCTTTATAGAGGCTTTTACCGGTTACTTTTTCAACCACCATACAAGCCACGATGTAATTGGTATCTGAATAGGCAAAGTCTTCTCCAACAGCAAACAGTGGTTCATCGTCAAAAACGTATGCCAATAATTCTTCTGGCTTCCACACTTTATCTGCATCCTTCAAAACATCCTTCTGAAAAGCCTCTTTGAAAACGTAGCGAGGTATTCCCGATTCATGCCTCATCAATGCTCTCATGGTGAGGTTTGAAGCATTAGGTAGCCTATTGTACCAATCATATGAGCCCAGATAGGTAGAAACCGGCTCGTCCAGATCAATTTTACCTTCCTCCACCAATTGCATAATCACCACAGAGTAGAAGACCTTACCTGTACTCCCTCCCAGCATTTTATGCTCTGGAGTCATAGGAATTCCCTTCTCCATATCGGCCAAACCAGAGGCTGTTGCAATCACTTCATCATCAGGCAAAACCACTGAGAATGTAACCCCCGGTGTTTTATGTGACGATTGAATTTTATCGAGTTCTTGTTGAAGCTTAGCTGACAGTTCATTAGTGCTCTGAGCAAAAATTTGAGCAGACAAAAACAATGACAGGCAGATGAAAATGTTTCTCATAATTCAAGATTTGCCTGAAGATAAAAGGTACTGTAGGAGTGAATATTGCTTTTTATAGCTTAGGCTTCATCATCGAACTGAAAGGAGTAATGAGTCGGG
>JABXIP010000220.1 GCA_013373005.1 Cytophagia bacterium
CAATAACTTCAAAACCAGAAGCTGGGAGTTGTTCCAAACTCGCTAGGTTTTCAAATACAGGGATGTTTTCTGAGAGTAGGCTAACATGGCTTTCAAATAATGTGGATTGCCCATAATCTATACTCGGTGTGTCTATGCCAATGGCATTGATGTTCCGGTTTTTTACTATCCATTCAGCAGCTTCGGGAGACAAACCCGGAAAGTGTAATTCTTTAATAGCATCGGGACCCTTATGATCGGTTCCCAGGTATTCGATCAGATCCGGGTAGTATTTTGAGTGGCCGGTGTAAAGCAATACAATGCTATTGTCAGGTATTTGCCCATGTTCTTTTTCCCAGCTCAATAGGTCTTCAACTGAAATCAAGTAATCGGGTAAATTGGCAGCCTTGCTAGAGACATCGATCTTAATGGCCGGACCAACTAGCTTTTCCAGCGGAATTTCATCTACAGACTGCCTACCCTCGGCAAAGTGTATAGGAGCATCTAAGTGGGTGCCTCCATGCTCAGCACTTCTGAAGGAGTTGGCGGTGTAGTAGTAGCCTTTTTCTGTGGTTCCTTTAAAGGCAGTGTCTAGCTTAAATCCTTCTTCCGTTACCCAATAGACGGTTTCTGCCGAGTAATCGTGAGAAAGGTCAATTAGGGTCTTTTTAACCTCACTATTACTTGATGAAGAGGAGGTACATGACATTACAAATGAACAGATAGATATGAATAGGGCTATGCGTTTCATGCTTTAGTACTTAGATTGATAGAATGGAATTAACTAAAATACTGATTTTGGTTTAATGTCTTCTCTTTAGAAGGGCGCAATTGGGTATTTGCTCGAATGTAGGTTGGATGGTCGCTTAACCAAATGTTGGCAGGTGTATTCTGGGGTAAGTGAATATCAAAATACAACACTCACTTCAATAAATACACTTTGTTCATTAGCCAAAATTGAGCCTGAATTCGAATTGGTATCTAAGATTGAGAGATTGCCTTCCCCGACTGCTATTCCGTCTATTTCAATCATGCCTTGATAAACGAAAATGAAGTTCATTCTACCATTTAGATCAAGTGCAAGGTTCTCTCCTTGGGAGAGATTGTAGCCCTTTACTTCACCCACAGTGCTTCCTTTACACATAAGGTTAAAGTCGACACATTTTCCTTTAGACTCAGTTACCCAATCACCCTTGAATCGGTCCACGTCTAAAGGTCCAAGTAGGGAGGAATGTTGGTTTAAATGGACAAGCTCCATTTTTCCCTCTAAAACCATCAAGGTTCTATCTACATCTGGGAGCGAAGTAAAAACAGACTCTTCTACCTCTACCGTGGCGGTTGATAATCTGAACTGGTAATTCCCTTCTTTATATTGAGCGTCCTCTGGGAAAATGAACAATTCAGTTGTTTCTCCTCCAGACCATTTGGTGGAGATATGGTTCTTTTTTAGGCGGTGAGGCATAATGGGCTAAATATCAATTTTAGATCTATTCACCCAAACAAATCGCTGCTTAGGTACCTGTCGCCTCTATCGCATACAATATGGACGATTAGGCCCTCTTCTAATTCTTCAGCAATTTTGAGTGCGGCATAAAGTGCACCTCCAGAGCTCATGCCTGCTAGTACGCCTTCTTCTTTGGCCATTCTGCGGGTCATGGCTGTGGCCTCTTCTTCGCTAACATCTACTACACGATCAACGCGTTCGGGCTCAAAGATTTTAGGTAGAAACTCAGGCGACCAGCGTCTGATACCAGGTATACTGGAGCCATCTGTGGGTTGGGTACCCACAATCTGAACGTTTGGGTTTTGCTCCTTTAAGTATCGGCTTACCCCCATAATAGTACCTGTGGTACCCATGGCTGAAACAAAGTGAGTGACCTGGCCATGGGTGTCGCGCCAAATTTCAGGACCAGTAGTTTTGTAATGCTGCCCATAATTGTCCGGGTTGGCAAATTGGTTCAGCATGAAGTAGCCCTCTTCATTGGCCATTTTTTCTGCCAATGTTCTGCTGTATTCTATAGTTTGTTTGGCAGGAGTGAGGATCACTTTGGCTCCATAAGCTTCCATACTTAACACCCTTTCTCTGGTGGAGTTATCTGGCATAATCAGCGTCATATTTACGCCCATGATGCTGGCAATCATAGCCAATGCGATTCCTGTATTTCCACTGGTAGCTTCTACCAGGCGGTCGCCAGGCTTAATATCACCTCGCTCTAATGCGCCTTTGATCATGCCATAGGCTGCACGGTCTTTTACACTTCCGCCCGGATTGTTGCCTTCCAGCTTGCCTAAAATTTTCACCCCTGGTTTTGTGTTCAGGTGTTGGTATTCTACCAAAGGGGTATTGCCAATGAGTTCTTCTATTTTCATGCGCTTTGTCCTCTGAAAATGATTGTATCCTTTTCTCCATCTCCATTGCTCATTTGAGCCTGATAATAGATTTTAGAGAAGGCCGGAACACTATGGGTGAGCCAAACATTTCCACCAATAATAGAATCGTGCCCTACCATGGTATTACCGCCAAGAATGGTAGCTCCTGCATAGATAACCACATTATCGCCAATGGTTGGATGACGTTTTACCTTAGCATCTTTCTTATCCACGCTCAAACCACCTAGTGTAACCCCCTGATAAACTTTGACATGGTCGCCTATTTCTGTGGTTTCACCAATGACTATGCCCGTACCATGGTCTATACAGAAATAATGGCCAATGGTTGCTCCCGGGTGAATATCTATGCCGGTTTTACTGTGAGCATATTCTGAGATAATTCGTGGTATTAATGCGACACCTGCTTGATGAAGGAAATGAGCCACACGGTGAGCTGCAATGGCTATAAAACCCGGGTAGGTTCTAATTACCTCTGTGCGGCTTTTTGCTGCAGGGTCTCCCTCGAAAATGGCTGTAATATCCTCCTCCAGCATTTCGTGAATCTTAGGTAAACTTTCAAAGAAAGTCTCGGCAATTTGGTCGGGATCGGCTTCAGATTTTATCGGATTTCTGGAGAGAATTTGGTCTAGCTGAAGCTTAAGCTTTTCAAAATGCAGTTCGAACTCTTTCTGGTTGCTGAACTGTTGCTTCGAAAAATCCGGGAAGAGTGTACCTAGTAATTCATTGAACCATTGAGATACTACTTCTGGTGATGGACAGCTGGGGCATGCCTGCTGTCTG
>JABXIP010000073.1 GCA_013373005.1 Cytophagia bacterium
CAGGAAATGCTCAGAAAGTGGGAAGAGAAAGATCCGGATGTTTACACCCTTTGGGAAAAGATGAACAGCTGGGTGTACGATGGTTTCAATGCCACCTACAAACGCATGGGCGTTGACTTTGATAAGCTCTATTATGAAAGTGATACCTACCTGATCGGTAGAGATAGAGTACTCGAAGGCCTTGAAAAAGGAGTGTTCTATAAAAAAGAAGATGGTTCTGTTTGGGTAGACTTGACCGATGAAGGTTTGGATGAAAAGCTACTCCTCAGAAAAGACGGAACCTCTGTTTATATGACTCAAGACATTGGAACTGCCTTGATGCGTTTCGATGATTTTCCGGGTTTAAGTCAACTGATTTATACGGTAGGGAATGAGCAGGAATATCATTTCAAGGTACTTTTCCTCATTCTTAAGAAATTGGGTTATAAATGGGCCGATGCCTGTTATCACCTTTCTTACGGAATGGTGGATTTGCCAACCGGTAAGATGAAGTCAAGAGAAGGAACTGTGGTAGATGCCGATGACCTGATTCAGGAAATGGCAGATACTGCCAAAGCCAGAACTGAAGAGCTTGGCAAAATAGATGGCTTCACCCCTGAGCAAGCCGCTGATCTTTATGAGAAGCTCGGTTTGGGTGCTGTAAAGTACTATCTCATGAAGGTAGACCCTAGAAAGCGAATGCTTTTCAATCCGGAGGAGTCAATTGAATTCCAAGGGAATACTGGTCCATTCATTCAATACACCTATGCCCGAATTAGCGCTATTCTCAGAAAGGCTGCTCAGTTGGGGATAAGCATAGAAAGTATAGATTTTGATGCCATTACTGAAGTTCATCAAACGGAAAAGGATTTGATTTTTGCTATCGGTCAATACAAAGAGAAATTGCAAGTGGCGGCCGACACTTATTCTCCGGCCATCATCGCTCAATATGTATATGATTTGGCGAAGGAGTATAATCGCTTCTATACTGGTATTTCTATTTTCAATGAAGATGATGCAGTGTTGATGCAATTCCGAGTGGCGCTTTCCGCTTTAACTGCAGAAACAATCAAAGTGAGCATGGCGTTACTGGGTATTGAAGTACCTGAGAGAATGTAAAATGAAATACTTTGCTTTAATCCTGTTTCTGTTAATCCCCCTTAAACCTGGCAATATGAGTTTTTACGATTTTGAATTGAAAGGCATTGATGGTAAAGAAGTAGACCTTAGCGTTTATAAAGGTAAAAAAGTCTTGATCGTCAATGTAGCCTCTAAATGTGGCTATACTCCACAATATGAAGACCTTCAAAATCTGCATGATCAATTCGGAAATAAGGTAGCGGTCTTAGGTTTTCCTGCCAATAACTTTGGTGGCCAAGAGCCGGGTACAAATAGTGAAATCGTTGAGTTTTGCCAGGCCAATTATGGAGTCACCTTTAAGATGTTTGAGAAAATTTCTGTGGTTGGTAAAGACAGACATCCCTTATATAAATGGTTGGAAGTGCAGAATGGAGAAGTGCCAAACTGGAATTTCTGCAAATACCTGCTCGATGAATCAGGTAAGGTTATAGGCTTTTACCCATCTGCTGTCAATCCGCTCGATGAGCAAATTACCTCAAAACTATAAGCATGAAGAAATGGCTTGAGGCATTCCGCTTAAGAACTTTGCCTTTGGCGCTCGCTTCCATTGGAATGGGCGCTTTTTTGGCTGCCTCATCTGGAAATTTCGATTGGTCCATTTTTGGTCTTTGTGTAACCACGACCATTTTTCTACAAGTACTCTCTAACCTGGCCAATGACTATGGAGACTCCATTCATGGTGCTGATAGCATAGAAAGAACTGGGCCCCAGAGGTCTGTTCAAAGCGGAGCTATCACCAAGAAGGCCATGCTTACCGCTATTATTATTTGTTCAATACTGGCTTTGGCTAGTGGAGTTGGTCTAATACTGCAGGCCTTTGGTGGTTTTGGAGAAGTGTTTTGGTATTTCCTTGGTTTGGGAGGATTGAGTATTCTGGCTGCTATTACTTATACGGCAGGCAAAAGGCCGTATGGTTATGCCGGCTTGGGTGACCTGAGTGTGATGATATTCTTTGGTTTTGTAGCTGTAATGGGTAGTGCCTATCTCTATGAACAAACTATTAACTGGCTTTATGTGCTTCCATCTATCAGTGTGGGGCTATTTTCTATGGCTGTACTTAATGTGAATAACATCAGAGATATAGATTCGGACAGAAAAGCAGGCAAGAAATCTGTGCCGGTAAGGGTGGGGCGAAAGATGGCGGTTGTTTATCATTGGTTCATGCTTTCGTTTGGAGTGCTGGCCTCTTTGGTCTTTACCATACTTCATTTTGAAGGTGTTCAGCAGTTGCTCTTTTTGTTGGTTTGTCCCTTGTTTTTTGTGAATGCCAGAGCGGTAAAAATCCACACATCAGCAGAGAAACTCGATCCGTTTTTGAAGCAAATGGCATTAAGTACACTCTTATTTGTAGTTTTGTTTGGAATAGGGCAGTTAATTTAGCCTGAAGCCATATTTGCTTTTTGTATTTCTCTTAGGGCTTAGTATTTTTAGCTATTTCACGACCATTATGAGCGCCAGAAAATCTTCACACGTAGACTTGCAATGCCAATTTTGTCAATCAAGAGGAGAAAGTCATTTCTCTGAATTGCCAGAGCAAGATTTAGAGGCCTTATCTGAGCACAAATCCTGCGTGGCTTATAAGAAAGGCCAGACTCTTTTCTATGAAGGTACCCGCCCCATGGGAGTTTTTTGTATTAATCACGGCAAAGTAAAAGTCTATAAGATGGGCTCTAATGGTAAGGAGCAAATTCTATTCATTGCCAAACCAGGAGACTTTTTAGGGTACAGATCTCTACTCAGTGAAGAGTTTTATGGTGCCAGTGGAACGGTGTTGGAGCAGGCAGCTATTTGCTTTATTCCTAAGAGCGACTTCCTCACTATCCTCAATAGAAATCCTGGGTTCTTCCAAAAGCTAATGAAGGCGGTGTGTCATGAATTAGGTGTTATGGAAGACAAGCTTGCTCAGTTGGCACAGAAGTCTGTGAGAGAGAGGTTGGCCGCCACTATCATTATGCTTAAGGAAACTTACGGTATGGAGGGCGAGGGAAGCCAGGTTATTGACATTGCCTTGTCCAGACAAGATTTAGCCAACATTGTAGGCAC
>JABXIP010000455.1 GCA_013373005.1 Cytophagia bacterium
GGAATGCCTACAATAAACAGCAGAATACCAACCACCCAAGCAGATTTGCTTCTGCTCCATTTCTTCTCATCCATAAAGTAAGAGGCCGGAACCTCCAACATTGAGATTGAAGAGGTAAGAGCAGCTACTGTAAGCAGCAAGAAGAAGAATGCACCGATAATGGTTCCACCCGGCATATTGCTAAACACTTCTGGCAAAACCTGGAAAACCAAAGTCGGTCCGGCAGCCGGATCCTGGCCGTAGGCAAAAACCGCAGGGAAAATCATAAAGCCGGCCAGCAATGCTACCCCTGCATCCATCAAGCCCACCCACACGCCTGAGCTTATGATGCTGGTAGATTTAGGAAGGTACGATCCGTAGGTAATCATAATTCCCCAGCCAATACTCATTGAGAAGAACGCCTGCCCTAAAGCCACCAAAAAAGTAGTTCCGGAAATTTTGCTGAAGTCAGGGTTCAGATAAAAGTCCACGCCTTTCATGGCACCTTCCAAAGAAAGTGAACGCACGGCCACAATGGCAATCAGAATAAACAGCATCGGCATTAATATCTTAGCTGCCTTCTCAATTCCACCAGAAACGCCCCCTTTTACGATTAAAATTGTCACTAACGTAAACACTCCCATCAGTGGAATAGTATTCATTGGGTTAGCTGCAAATTCTTCAAAGGTTCCGGTAGAACCGCTGATGGATTTGAAAATGTAACCGATCGTCCAACCGGCAATATTGCCGTAATAAGAGAGCACGAAGAAGCTAACACACAGTGCTAGAATGGCTCCCAAGCCCATGAAAATCGGATTAGCTCCGGTATCCTTGAAGGCACCAATGGTACCTTTTTTGGTCATTCGGCCGAAACCCATTTCGGTGAACAAAAGTGGCACACCAATCAGTACTACACAGAGTAGGTAAACCAAAACAAAGGCACCTCCTCCATTTTCACCGGTGATGTAGGGAAAGCGCCAAATGTTGCCCAACCCTACTGCCGAACCGGCAGCTGCCATGATAAATCCAAACTTGGATCCCCATTGACCACGATTTTCATCGCTAATCTTTACGGCCATATAAAAGTCTTTAAGTTGAAGTTTAAAAAAGTTTAACGAAGAATATTCTCCAATTTCCACTTAAAAACCAAGCAAATTTTATCAGATGATGAGAAACCAAAGAGAAGTCTGTTCTGGGATGATATGAATGGCGAAGCCAAATGCCCCATTCCCAATTAAAGCTTGAGTTTCTGCTTAAAAAAATTAGTTTGTCCGGCTTGACAACTAATGACTTAAACTAAATCTAAGACTAGAGCATAAATTTTATGGCAGAGAAGAAAGAAGAATTTAGTAATCGGTGGGGGATAATTCTTGCCGCGCTGGGAATGGCCATTGGTGCCGGAAACCTCTGGAGGTTCCCAAGAATTGCAGGTGAACACGGAGGTACATTCATTATTCTTTGGATGTTCTTTCTGGTTATTTGGTCTATTCCTCTACTAATGGCAGAGCTAGCCATAGGTAAACATTATAGAAAAGGAACCCTAGGTTCGCTTGGAAGTCTTGCGGGTAAAAAGTTTAACTGGATGGGGACTTTCGTTACCCTGGTTACCGTAGGAATTGCCTTTTACTATTCAGTGGTAACAGGCTGGTCTTTAAGGTACTTTTTGCTCAACACTCAGAACCTGGTGAATTCGATTTTTGGTTCAGGAGCATTGAATGAAAAGTTCGCTGATCCGAATGTAAACTTCATGGATAACTTTTGGGCGAACCTCTCCAATTCCAGTTGGGAAGCTGTGCTCTGCTACATGGTTACCATTACAGTAGCCATTTGGGTACTTGGAAAGGGTATTAAAAAAGGACTTGAAGCCACTAACAGAATATTAATTCCAACCCTATTCACATTGTTATTGGTTGTGGCCGCTTTTGCCATTCAAATGCCGGGTGGAGTAGAAGGCCTTGAGTATCTCTTCACCATAGATGTGGAGAAGTTTAAAGATCCAATCATTTGGATTGAAGCCATTACAGATTCAGCCTGGAGTACGGGTGCTGGTTGGGGTTTGATGATCACCATTGGTTCATTCTCTCGAGATAAAGAGGATGTAACCCTGAATACCTTCCTCGGTGCGTTTGGTAACAACACAGCAGCATTGCTGGCCGCTATGGCTATTTTGCCTGCAGTGTTTGCCATGGCAGCCACACCAGATGAGGCTATTGACTTCCTACACGGTGGAAATACAGCATTGGTATTCACCATTCTACCTCAGTTATTTGCGCAGATGCCGGGCGGGCCGTTTCTGTCATGGATTTTCTTTGGTGCCTTCGCTATGGCAGCATTTAGCTCCATACTGCCTATGATGCAGCTGATTATCCGTAACCTTACAGACTATGAAATACCTAAGAAAAAAGCCGCGATCATTGCTGGTGCTGCCTGTTTTATAGTGGGCTTCCCTTCGGCATGGTGGCTCGACTTTTTCGAAAATCAAGACTGGGTATGGGGCGTAGGCCTGCTGGTCAGTGGAATTTTCATTTCCTTCCTGATCATCAGATACGGACCTATGAAATTCAAGAAAGACTTCATCGATCAGAACTCAGACTTCAAGGTATCTAAGCTGTACTTCGCTGGAATGATCTATTTCAACTTCATTGCAGGTCTTTTCCTTGTATACTGGTGGATGAATCAGGGATACAGTGATTACCCTTGGTTCGATGCTGATGGCAACTGGAACTTGTTCGACAGGTTCAGCAATGCCACAATAGTTACGCAGTGGGCAGTGGCACTTCTAATTGCCGTTGTATTTAATGGATGGTTCTACAAAAAATTCGTGAAAAAATGAGTGGAGAAGCAATTATAGGAATGATTATATGCCTGACCATTACGGTAGGTGGATTTTTGGTTTTTTTGAAAATCGCATTGAATGCTGATAAGAAAGAGAAGAAGGACACCACCCCTAACCCCTCCTAAAAGGAGGGGAATGGAACAGGATTAGTTTTTAATCTGTTCGGCCACAATGGCTATACCTTCATCGAAGGAATGAGGCTCGTACCCTAGAACGGTGCGGGCCTTTTCTATTAACAGACCGGTTCTAGGGGGCCTTTTGGCGGTTTGTGAAAAACTACTGGCATCTGCCTTTTGCAAAGTGCTGGTATCCAGTTTGAAATAGGCTGCTGTTTTAAGTGCCATTTCATAAGGATTCAGCAGGTCTTTACCACAGATGTTGAAAATGCCTGCAGCCTTCTGTTTGGCAATCAGGTAGCAACCCATTGCCAAGTCTTCCGCTAAGGTTGGGCTTCTCAATTGGTCGTCTACCACCTTAATATCCTTGCCATCTTCCAGGCTTTTCTTCACCCAAAGAATAATGTTGCTGCGACTCATGTCATGAGCAATTCCGTAAACCAAAACCGTACGAGCAATGGCATATTCAATGGTCGAGTTTTCTAGCAGTTTCTCTGCAGCTAGTTTGCTGTCGCCATAGTAGCTGATTGGATTGGCTTTGGCCTTCTCATCATACGGGCCGTCTTCACCATCGAAGATAAAGTCGGTAGACAGGTGAAGCAAAAAGCAGTTATTCTTGGCAGAAGCCTCAATGAGGTAGTTCACCGCATTTACATTCTGGTCCCAACAAGCTTCCTTTTCCAACTCACACTGATCTACATTGGTCATAGCAGCAGTATGAACGATTACTTCCGGTCGATTCTTCTCAATTACCTCCAGAACCTGAGTCTTATTGGTAATATCCATCTGATCGAAGACATAATTTGTTTCCGGGTAAGGCAATCTATTACCTCCTCGAGCAGTGGCTATTAGTTCATCTTCTCTTCTGTCGAGGATAAGTTTTACTAGTTTTTGCCCTAATAAACCATTGGACCCGGTAATTAAAATCTTCATGGATTATTTCTCTTTCGGATATTCGATCCCATATTTTTTTGTCACCTCAGATTTCGGCATTTCAATCACTCTCACGGTCATCCAAACATCTTCAGTTGGTTTGTCTCTTTGGTTGGTTTCAACAGCTGCAATTTTATCGATGACATCAAGCCCTTCAACCACTTTTCCGAATACTGTGTATTCTCCATCAAGGTGAGGCGTTCCACCTTTGGTAGCATAAATCTCCTTTGCCCAATCTGGGTAGCCAGGGTCTGACTGATCACCAAATTCCTTCTCTATGGTTTCAATAGAGTTCCATACCAATTGCTGATAAGCTGCATTGAAGTCATAAGTTGAGTCTTCCTCACTTTTGGCTCTATGATATTCCACTTTCTCTATTAGTTCAGGGAATCGATCAGACCTTAGCATTCTACTGAAAAATCCATTGAGCTTCAGATATTGTCTTCTTTCAGCTCTAGTGGCCAAGCCTTCATCATCGTAAATTTCACCTTGAACTATGTAGAATTGAGAGCCAGAGGATTTCTTTAGTGGGTTTACGTTATCACCGGTTCTGGCAGCTGCCAAAGCTCCCTTTTCATGGATGTATTTCTCGGGCATGAACTCGGCATCCAGAGTATAGTCAACAGCCTCTCCAGCCACTCCGGTTGAAACGTCACCGGTTTGAATCATGAAGTATTCAATCACTCTATGGAAAATCACAGAGTCGAACTGACCTTGCTGAGTAAGCTTCAAAAAGTTCTCTTTGTGTATCGGTGTGTCATCGTATAAAACGGCCGTCATTTCGCCATAAGGAGTGGAAATAACAACTAGTTGATCCTTCTCTTGAGAACAAGAAAGATTCAGAAGGATGAAGGCTCCCAAAAGAGCCTTCATCCAATACTTTTTATTGATTGCTGTAATCATATCCATATTTTTCAGCTATTTCTTTCTTCGGCATTTCCTCTACCGAAATGTACATATGTACATCTTCAACTGGCCTGTCACCAGGGGCAGTTTGAACTGCAGCGATAGAGTCAATAATATCCAATCCGTAGATTACCTCACCGAAAACAGTATAATCACCATCAAGGAAAGGAGTTCCTCCAATAGTCTGATATACTTCTTTTCTTTCGGCCGACATTTCAGGCTTATTAAGTGTAATGCCGGTAGCTTCTTCCAATTGATCCAAAGTTTCCATCACTTTATCCTGATAACCTTGATCTCCACCTGTGTTGTATGCTTCTTCATACACCTTGTTCAGCTCATGGTCAGGTTTGGTGGTTCTTAAATTCTGAAGCGCACCGCCAATAGCAGCAAAGTTTGGCCCAGAGAATTGTGCAATACTCGCATCATTCAACACTTCACCTTGCACCAGATAAAACTGGCTTCCGCTAGAAGCTCTTTCAGGGTTTACAGCATCTCCTTGACGAGCAGCTGAAAGGGCTCCCTTTTTATGGTAGAACTGGTCGTTAATTTCAGCCGGAACGGTATAACCAGGGCCACCAGTTCCTAAGCGCTGACCTGGAGCCGCACCTTTAGAATCAGGGTCTCCACCCTGCACCATAAAACCTTTAATTACTCTGTGGAAAATTAAGCTATCGTAAAAGCCTTCCTTGGCCAACTTGATGAAATTATCTTTGTGCTGAGGTGTTTTATCGTAAAGAACGGCCTTCATCTCACCCAAATCGGTTTTGATTGTTACCAGGTAATCATTGCCCGATAAATCTGCCGTTGGCGAATCAGTATCGTTTGAAGTTTCAGTACTTGAACCTCCGCCACATGCCATTACCACAAAAACCAAAGCCAGAAAAAGGCTTGAAATTTTAAGTTTATTCATCATTAAGTCTCATTTTAATCTCTTCTAATATTTCTTTCCCGCCCGAAGATAATATTTCATCGGCAAGTTGCGCACCAATGCTCTCTGCTTCAGTCACAGACCCTGCTCTCTCTGCTAGAATTCTTCGCTGGCCATCAAGGCTAATAATTCCACCTTTCATTTGAATTTCGCCAGAATTCAATTCTGCAAGTCCAAAAACCGGAATACTACAGCCACCATCCATAGTTTTTAGAAAGGCTCTTTCGGTTCTTAGACAATGATCCGTTTCTGTGTGATTTAGTACTTCAGTTACCTTGGCTCTTTTCTCTGGACTCAACTGCTCGTGAACTTCTATGGCCACACTGCCTTGCCCAACGGCCGGTATAAATTCATTTAAACTGAGCTTCGATTTAATCTTATCATCATACCCCATGCGGTGCACTCCTGCATAGGCGAGTAAAAGAGCATCGCAGGCTCCTTCTTCCATTTTTCTGATTCTGGTCTGAAGGTTTCCACGAACCGGCACTGTCTTGACATGAGGATAAAAATGTCTTAGGGTAGCAATTCTTCTGGTGCTTGATGTTCCCAAAACCAAGTCATTGGAATCCAGAGAAATTCCTTCTTTATGACTGACAATGACATCATTCACTTCTTCTCGCTCCATAAAGGCAACTAGCTCAAAACCTTCGGGCAATGAAGATTGCATGTCTTTGGCACTGTGCACGGCTATGTCTATAGAGCCATTGGCCAGCTGCTCTTCAATCTCTTCAGTAAAAACCCCCTTGCTTCCGATTTTAGCTATGGAAACGTCCAGAATTTTATCTCCCTTAGTTTCTATGGTTACAATCTCAGTTGAAACACCGGCAGCCTCTAGCTTATCTTGCACATGATATGCCTGCCATAAAGCCAACTGGCTTCCCCTCGTACCGATCCTAATCTTCATTAAGCCTTCAATTTTGAAATTGTGCCTTTTTTCTTCGGCTGATTCCTCTCAATGTATTCAATGATATTCCCGGCAA
>JABXIP010000461.1 GCA_013373005.1 Cytophagia bacterium
CCAACAACAACCGATGGAATGTTCAATGTTTACTTTTGCAATCATTCTATCAGAACAATAAATTTAAAAGTGTAAACCATCTACCCGGTACGGTGTAAACTATCTTGTCGGTATATACATCCCCCTCAAAGTGGGAGAGTTGGTATTCTTGAAGCAAAGAATAAATCTGACCTCACTCAGAGTCTCCTAAAAGGGACTCTGAGAAAAATAGAATCATCAGAGTCCTCTGCGAGAGACTCTGAAGGAGTTAGCAACCTACTGCAATCCGTTGGAGATTCCCGCCTACGCGGGAATGACAACTTTCTTATTGATTAGGCACAACCGGCTGAGTCCAAGCAGTTTCAAAGTCTCCTTCCTGAAATGGATTCTCTTTGAGTTTAGAGGAGACAATCTTTACCCGAGCAAAAAGCACATCACCTGGAACCTGAAACTCAATTTCATCTCCACTATGAGTGGCCAAGACTTCAGAACTAGTCTTTCCTTTTTTAACACCGATTAATTCGGACCTATAAGTCACGCCCTCTTCGGTTTCAATGTCTATGTCAATCACTCCATCTTCTAGCTCATAAGAGGCCAAAGTCACTCCGGTAGAAGCATAAAACTTACCAGCTTCCATGGCCAGAACTATGGCGTCAGGATTGCGGTCTTGAGTCTCTACCATTACCCAACCTCTACCACTGTTGCTAAACTGCAAACCAAACTGATGGTAGTAGTGGCTGTCATCAGTAGCGATTCCATACATCAGCGGCTGCCCTCTCTGAATGTAAGCAATGTTAATTTCATCCCACATTTGCTCCATACCCATTCTAGCAGAGTCTCCATAATTGTTAACTGATGGGTGACCATTGAACACTTCGAAGAATCGCTCACCCCTTAAAGCCTTCATATCTTCAACAGAAACAGCCCAACCAAAATTAGGGTGGTTGATGTGAGGCATGACCGGTTTTCCAGTCGCTTCTCTTTGCTCCAGCACTGCATTGATATTATTCTGCAATACATCGGCCACTGAGTTTCCATGCCGAGGTTGAATCAAACCCTGCACATTGGTGGCGTTCATATGTAGTGGTTTACCATCAAAGCCATCTGTTATTTCTTCACCCTTCATGATCATGAAGCCTTCATCTTCGAAGAGCGGAAGGTATTGATCTTCGGTCTTGAGCTTTACAGATATGCCTGTACTATCTTCAGCATACTCAACCCAACCTTCACCGTACTGCTCCACATAGTCTGCAAAAGCCTGCTGATAAATATGGCTCTTGGGAATCTTCTTCCATTTATCGCCTTGCTGTAGTGTATTATGGTCCGTAAGGCTTACAAAATCATAGCCTTTAGACTTGTACCAGTCTAAAACCATCTCGGGGAAAGCATCACCATCGCTCCAATAAGTATGCGTGTGCAAGTTGCCTTTGAGCCATTGCTGTTCTGGCTCATTTTCACAAGCAGTGAAAAGACCTAATAAGATCAATAAAGAGAAATAAGACGTTAGCTTTTTCATATTCAGATAGTTGATTGCAGCAAGTTCAAAAAAATATTAAAGTTGGCAGAGCTTCCTTCATGAAGAGAGTATTAAGCACAAGTAAACAAATCCACCTGGCAACAAAATCAATTGAGCATCAAGAACCCATTTATATGATTTCAGAGTAAACGGCTCTTAAATCAGTTTCCCCTGCGCTTTAATCCAGCGTTCTGGAAAATCGCCATGAGTGGCGGTGGTATAATCTTCATAGGAACATGGTATATAAGCCCTGTCCATCATTTTATCTCCATAAGTCACCAACATCCACCACTTTTCAGAGTACTTACTTTTGTAGAAAGTCATGGTATCGTCAGTACCCTCAAAACTCACTGTGTACTTAGTGTATTGGTCTGAATTGAATTGACCAGTGTCTTTGCGGTTATAAAAGCCTTCCATAAAGTACCAGACCATGGTGGCTACCACTGATGCCGTTGAAAAATGCTGATTATCCAAGTCAGGATTGTATTCGGAAATACTCACTGAGCTCATTTTCTCATTCATTCCGGCATACCACATAATTTGACAGGCTTCTTCACCAGTAAGACCAAATGGCTGCGCATTAACATTACCTGTAGCATCTGCATTTCGGATGGCCGTAATATCAAAGCTGAGCATATTGGCCATTCTAACTACCGGTTCAGCATACTGAAAACCTTCTCTCAGCTCTCCCAGCCTTAAAGATTCGAAATAGAGCTTATCCATGGCCGATAAAGCACCAGACTCTACCAAATAACTCTGATGAGCCAGATGATTGTAGCTGAACATAAAGTTAGGCTTGTAGGTAATGAGTTTGGAAAGGAAGGTTTCATTTTCGTCTCCCTCAACCTCAACATCCAATTTGGCATCAATATTAAGTACCGAAATTAAGTCCTTTTTAGACTCGTAGGCCAAATATTGAGGAAGGGTAAGATCATGTGTTCCTCCTATAATGATGGGCATCACTTTGGCAGCCATCAAATGTTCACAAACTTCCCGAAGCCTATCCTTAGTATCCTGATAGTCTTCTCCGTTTTGCAGATTACCAAGGTCAGCTACCCTGTATGTACTATTGCTCTTCTTTAGCCTATAGAACTTCTGCCTGAACTGATCTGCTGCTCCATTCACACCAAGGTTCACAGAGGTCCCGCGGTTATCAGTTACACCCACAATGGCCAGATCGGTTTTGTTAACATCGAGGCTTTCGTCATTGAGTTGCTTAATGCTATTGCCCAAGGCAGACTCATGAAGACCATCGATTTTTTCAGCAGCTTTAAAGAAGAGTTTGAGGTTCATAGGCAGAGATGAAATCCAAAAATAAAGATATAGGATTTCATCTCACAATTCAGCTTTTATTAACTATCAAACCTTTGGCTTAGCCCAGCCATTGTGGTAAGTAGCATTAATGAGAGCATTTGCCTCTTTATCGTTTCCGAAATTCTTCTTCTCATTATCCCAGTATACTTTTCGACCTGTCTTGAAGGCCACATTACCCATGTGCGCATTAATGGCAGCCACACTACCGGTAAATGGAGTACACTTGGCATTAGAAGGGTCATTTTTCTGGATAGACTCAATAAAGTTTCTGGTGTGGAAATCGAGATAATTACCCTGAGTCTTTTCAGCAGCAATTTCTGCCATAAGCG
>JABXIP010000267.1 GCA_013373005.1 Cytophagia bacterium
CCCGTGAATACGATATTTCCTCCCTGATTGTCCATCCAGGTTTGGTGCCACACCTTTGTGTTGGGGTTAAAGACGGAAATACTGGTGCCTAGGTAACCGGCATTTGGCCCTTTCAGTATTTGAAAGTTTTCGTGGAGAACTTTATCTCCGGTAATCAGTGAAATGTGGTTCGTGCCTTCTCCAGCATTGCCTTGACCATCTACCCATTTGGCATTCCACTTACCTATCCAGAAGTTATAGGTATCTGGATCTAGTTCCTGGCTGAATGACATATTTGCTAGTAAGATTAAACAGAGTGTAATGATGAGTTTTTGCATGACTTTTTTTCTGCATATTACTCTTGTTTAGACCTTCTTGCGGTAAATCCGATAATATTTGCCCCAATTAGGAGGCCTGAGCAAGTAGTTTCTCTCTGAATTCTGAGGGAGATTGTCCAGTATGTTTCTTGAAGGCATTCAGAAAACTGGTTTTGTTGTTGAACCCGGAATCGAGGGCTATGGCCAGGAGTTTTAAATTCCTGTGGCTTTCGCTATTCATTAACTTTTGAGCCTCCTGAACTCTTAGCTCGTTCAGGTAATCATTGAATTTCTGGTTCTTTCCTGAATTAATGGCCTGAGATAAAGAGTGTACACTTACGTCTAACTGATCGGCTAGCTCTAGAAGTTTTAAATCTCCGTTGAGGTAGAGCTTCTCATTATCCATTAGCTGGTCTAGTTTATTGATGATATAATGGAGTGCATTGCTGGTGAGCGCAGAGTTGGAATATTTTTCGCTACTCTCTTCCGGTAGTATTCTTTTGATTTGAAGCCCCTTATAGCCGGTATAGTAAATGAATACAGCCATTCCAAGAGAAACTATATAATCATACTGAAGACGTAATACACCAGTCCAGGCCATAACGTAGTAGGCCAGAAAGCAGGCTGAATATCCGGCAAAAGTGAAGGCCAATATCTTTAACTCCTTAGGTAGAGATAGCCTTAGAATAGCCAAGGAATAGCCCACCAGCTGAAGAATTTGCATCACAACCACAATCTGACTTGCGGACCTAATCAATGAGGTTCCACGAGCAATAGAGAGTGCAGCAACACAGACAATGAAGGGTATAAAATGAAGCCAGGTATTCTTTACCTGTTTTTTCTCCAGCTTCTTTAAATAGAGCCAAAGGAGAGGGCCAAAAAGCAAGGTGAATTGCATGGCAATAGAAGTAATTGCAGGCAATTGCGCAGTTATGTTAAGCCAAAACGCCAGATAATAAGTTAGGGTAAGTGTGAAGCAAAGGATCAGGAGACTTAACAGGTTTATGGCCGGATTGCGCCATCTTTCTTTCATTCCTAAACCAATGCTCAGAAAGACGCCCTGAGAAACTGTAGCAGCAAATAATATGATCCAGAAATTGGGCATTACATAAGGGCTTTCTACTAAAATACAGATTAAAGCGCAAAGCGACTATTCTCTGATCAGCGGGAGTGTAGAACACCTTAATAGTCCGCTGAGCTTAGAAGTCTCACTGTATTTAACAGGGTGACAGGTAATTCCCCTTATTTCCAGTTCCTTAATTAGTCTGGAAAAATCCTTTTCAATCACCACATCCTTGGGCCCAATGGAGAATACATTGGGGAACATTTGGTTCTTCTCATCCTGATTTACCCTGATTAGATTTTGCTCACCAAATAGCTCGAAAATGATTTCAGGTTTATTGACGAAGCCTTCCTCATAGAATATGGCAAATCCTTCGCCAACCGGTTGGAAAGCACAGTCTAGGTGGAGTATATTTTCGTCAGGGTCATCACTTACGACCAACTCTAGTGCATGAAATTGTTTGTTCGGGAATTGGCTTTTCAGAAAGTCGAAACCGGCTTGGTTGGTTCGTTTACTAATACCTACAAAAACATGTTCACCATGCACCAATACATCACCTCCTTCGATGGTGGCACCTTGAGGCACTCTTATGGTATCTTCAGGATTAATCTGCTCCAGCACAAAGTCAATGCCTTCAATTTCGCCTTGGCGCAGAGGCTCTTTCATATTGGCTATCACAAACTTGTTGTCAATAACAAAGCCAATATCACGGGTGAAGATTTGCTTCTTTTCGGCTAGGTTTCTTGGTTGAATTACCTCAACTCCGGCACTTTCCAATACACTTTTAGCTTCAGCAATTTCCTCCTGAATATCTTCAGCGGAAGGGTAAGTGCCTTTGGCTTTATGCATTTTAGCCACGGGATTGATTTCATAAGGTTTCCCTTGATCGGTGCCAATTCCGAGTATAACAGATTTTAAACGATTGGTTTCGGAGGTGATATGTATAGGTAGGTAATTCAAATCTCAATAGTAGTTTAAAAGCCTAAGCTACAAATCAAATAATAAACTCTAGACAGAGTCATAGTTTATACCACAGAAGCAGGAGAAGGGATATCCTCAGTTTTTGGTTCTTTTATTTTTCTCAGTGTTCTGTAACATAGAATGAAACAGACCAAAGAGAATACTGCGCCAAGAGCAAATGCTGCGCCAGGGAAATAATGTTCTGTTTTGGTAAAGAAGTAGAAAGTTTCTCCCATCATCAGCGGTCCGAAGATGGAGGATAAACTCATCAAACTAGTCAGTGCCCCTTGAAGCTCTCCTTGTTCATTATTAGGTACCTGAGAAGATATTAATCCTTGTAATGTCGGTCCTGCTAGTCCTCCCAATACATAAACTGCTAGGAAGAAATACAGCATCAATTCAGAGGATGCAATAGAGAATAGTAGCAATCCCGTAAAATTGAAGAATAGGCCTAAATAGATTGTTTTTTTATTACCCAACTTCTTGGTGACATTGCCAATTAAACCACCTTGAACAATAGCAACCATTATGCCTACAGCGGTTAGAGATAAACCTATTTCTTTTGTCCCCCAATCAAACATTTCTGCTCCAAAATAGGACCATGTAGATTGAACAGAATGACCAGCAATATAGATGAAGAAAAAGGCGAGAGCCAAGCCCATAACAATTGGGTTTTTCTGAAGCTGTTTTAATGAACCAGCAGGATTAGCTCTTTTCCAACTGAATTCTCTTCTGTTTTCTTTCGGTAAAGATTCCGGTAGAACGAAAAGGCCGTATAAAAAATTGACTAGCGTTAAGCCTGCAGAAACGAAAAAAGGAACACGCAGGTCATATGCTCCCAATAACCCTCCAAGAGCCGGGCCAATAATAAATCCTAATGCGAAGGCAGCACCTAGTAGACCGAAATTCTTCGCACGCTTTTCCGGAGGAGTTACATCGGCAATGTAAGCAGAAGCAGTAGTGAAGCTAGCACCACAAATGCCTGCTATAATTCTACCTACAAAAAGTAAAGCGATGGTAGGCGCTAAGGCTAGGAATAAATAGTCTACTGCGAGTCCGAAGAGCGAAATAAGTATTACCGTTCTTCTGCCATATTTATCACTTAGTCCACCCAGAATAGGTGCACATATAAACTGCATGACAGCGTAAACTGTAACCAGGCGAGTTCCAGTTCTTGAGGCTTCACCATATGTCAGGCCACCTAGTTCACTTAGTAGATCAGGGAAAATAGGTATAACAAGTCCTAGCCCAATGATATCGATTAAGACGGTAATAAAAATGAAGCCAATAGCCGGAGTTCTCTTACTCATGATTGAAAAAGCAACCGTGAATTTAGAGCTTTAGTGGGAAATGCCTAAGGCGAGATAGGAATTAATAAGCTATTTAAAATCAGTATAATCTGACTCAAATAATATTCACTTCCGGATTGAGCTCGATGCCGAAAGTAGCCGCTACAGAAGCCTTGATTTCAAATGCCAAATCTCTGATTTTAGCACCCTCTCCACCTCCATAATTCACCAGTACCAGTGGCTGATTTTTGTGCACACCAATGTTACCAAAAGTCTTTCCTTTCCAGCCGGCTTGCTCAATCAACCATGCAGCCGGGACTTTTACCTTGTTTTCTGGCAACTGATAACCAGGAATGCTTGGGAATTCTGCTCTCAAGCCCTCATAATCGAGTTTGTCGATAGTTGGGTTTTTGAAGAAGCTGCCGGCATTACCAATTTCCTTCGGATCAGGGAGCTTACTTTGCCTAATGGCAATTACGGCATCTGAAACAGCCTTAATGTTTGGCTCTTTGACACCCATTTCATTTAAGGTGTCTTGTATCGCTCCATAGGAAGTATTGAATTCAGGAGTTTTATTCAGCCTAAGTGTTACTGAAGTAATAATGAATTTGCTTTTCAGCTCTTTCTTAAAGACACTCTCACGGTAACCAAATTGGCAATCGGCATGGGTAAATTGATGAGTTTTTCCAGTTTCGATTTCAACAGCCGTTAAATGATCAAAGACTTGTTCTACTTCAACTCCATAGGCTCCAATGTTTTGCATTGGAGCAGCGCCCACCGTGCCAGGAATAAGTGAAAGATTTTCTACTCCGGCCCATCCATTTTCAATAGCTGTAAGAACAAACTGATGCCAATTTTCTCCAGCCTGTACTTCAACCCAAAAATGATCTGAGGTCTCTTTAATGAGCTCAATTCCTTTGAACTCATTCTTCAAAACGAGCCCTTCGAAGTTTTGAGTAAGCAACAAATTACTGCCGCCACCTAAAATGAGTAATTCCGAATTCTTCCCCTCTTTTAAGGCCTTAACCAGCTCGTCAGTAGTTTGGAAAGCAAAAAACTCAGAGGCATAAGCGTCAATGCCAAAAGTATTGAAGGTTTTGAGGGCTACGTTCTTTTGAAACATAGAACTTATTTATCGAAAAGTCTTCTGTGGTAATTAAGTTGACCTAAATGATAGGTAAGATGTGAGTGCAAATGTTGGAGGAAGAAGAAAGTGGTCATTTCCTTACCAAAGACATTTACCGGATAAATTTCGTCCAATTTGCTCTCGGGTAACTCTTTCAAGGTCTCAAGAACAGCCTTCTTGGTTTCCTTTATTTGGCTAACCAGTTCCGATTTTTTGACATCCTTCAAAGCGAACTCATCATCTCTTTGGCGGATGTAACTTGTTCCACCTAAAATAGCACCCACAAAATGCCTAAGGTTGCCGCATAAATGCAGTACCAAATTACCACCGCAATTGGTGATGTCACCATCGACCAACCAAAGATTTTCCTCTTTTTTGTAAGCTTTTAGTTCCTTCAATAATACGTCAATATCACGCTCAAATAAGGAAGTCAAAGACTCTAAAATGTTACTCATAAGCCCAATTCAGTTTTAATTTGCTGAATTTTATTGAGAAGCGCACCCTTTATCTCATCATATTGTGCTACCGATTCCAAAGCGGTATTCACGCTGATGTAAAATTTGATTTTAGGCTCTGTGCCTGAAGGCCTTGCAGATATTTTCGATCCGTCTTCCAAAACAAACTGCAGAACGTTGGATTTTGGTAAATCTATATCAGCTTCGGCTCCGGTAATTAGATTTTTCGATTTAGACGATTGATAATCCAATACTTCCATCACTTTCGATCCGGCCATAGATTGAGGAGGGTTACTTCTGAAGCCGGCCATCATCTGCTGAATTTCTTCAGCTCCTTGCATTCCCTTTTTAGTGAGAGAAATGAGGTCTTCCAAATAGAAACCGTATTCTGTATAAATTTTGGCAAGTAATTGGAATGCAGACATGCCCTGATCTTTAGCCCATGCGCACATTTCGGCCAACATAGCACAAGATGCAATGGCATCCTTATCGCGAACAAAGTCGCTAATCATATACCCATAGCTTTCTTCTCCACCACCAATGAACTCCATTTCACCTTCCAGCTCTTTTATTTTAGCTGCTATGAACTTGAAGCCTGTCAATGTACTAGGACAGTCAACCCCAAAGCTTGAAGCAATTTTCTCTAGTAAGTCGGTAGTTACAATGGTTTTGATGATCATCTGCTTACCATTGAGCTTACCGTTTTCTTTCCATTTGGTAAGCAAATAGTAGATGAGAAGTGAAGCGGCCTGGTTACCATTTAGAATCTCGTATTCTCCATGCTCGTTTCTTGCGGCAATACCTACACGGTCGGAATCAGGATCAGTGGCCATAACCAAGTCGGCATGGGTTTCTTCTGCTTTGGCAAGCGCCAAACTCATGGCCTCTTTTTCTTCCGGATTTGGGTAAACTACGGTAGGGAAGTTGCCATCTGGAATGGCCTGTTCCTCAACAACCGTAACGCTTTCAAAGCCTTTCCTTTTCAATACTTCGGGAACCAGTGTAATTCCGGTTCCATGAATAGGAGAGAAGACGATTTTAAGCGTATGCTGCCTCTTTATTACTTCAGGTGATAAGGTCAGGTTAAGAATTTCCTGAATGTATTGCTCGTCAAGAGGCCTGCCGATTATTTCGATTTTCGAATCATTCTGATCGAACTTTACTTGCTCAACGCCTGCAATGGCCTGCACTTCTTTGATAATATTTTTGTCATGAGGAGGTACCACTTGTCCACCATCATCCCAATAGGCCTTGTAGCCATTGTATTCTTTTGGATTGTGGGAAGCTGTTAACACCACGCCACTTTTACAGCCTAACTTTCTGATAGCGTAAGATAACTCAGGTGTAGGGCGAAGGTCTTCAAATAGATACACGTGAATGCCATTGGCTGAGAATACGGCAGCAGTGGTTTCAGCAAAAAAGCGACTGTTATTTCTGCTGTCATGAGCAATGGCCACTTTAACCTCTTCATTTGGGAATGACTTCTTCAGGTAGTTGGCTAAACCTTGCGTGGCCATGCCTACCGTGTATTTGTTCATTCTGTTCGAGCCAATGCCCATTACACCACGCAAGCCTCCTGTTCCGAATTCCAGATCTTTATAGAATGAGTCGGCCAGTTCGGTTTCGTTCAAGCTTTTGATTTCTTCTTTGCTTTGTTCATCGATGGCTGAATTGAGCCACTTGTCTACTTTTTTCTGAATTGCTTGATCTATCATATTTGAGGGTAATTCTAAGATTGAATCTATGTCAATATAAGCTGAATAGAATTGGTTTTGGGTAATTTTCCTGAAACCGTATTCAAAAATAGAAGACGCTTTTATTTGGTGAAAGGAAATTGGAACTATTGTGGTTTTTTATTGGCCGAATAGCCTTTATTTAGAATTAGACTTTTGATCGTTTGGATTTTGAAACTGAACTCAACAGCTTTGCAAAAACTATAATTCATGGACATAGATAAGCTGAATAAGGACTTTGCAGAAATTGCAGATAAAATCAATGAACTGGATGAGCTAGATTATAGTGATGAGCGCTATGATGATCTGGAAGAGGAACTACATGATATGGAGGATAATTTCATTGAGGAGTTTGGTGAGTATTTGGAAGAAGCGATTGAAGGTGTTCATGATGAGTTTTGTCCAGATAATGATGTGTTGCTACCAATAGCTTACTTCGCTAAGAACTACATCAGAAATCAAAAGGATAATCAAGGCAGATATAGCTACGATATTGAATATGGCGAAGGAGTACCAGTTACTGTAAAACAATTTGGTGATCAGGAAGTGAAGCTTGTTTTGGTGCCTGGCCCAACCAGATTGATTGTAACTGTAGGGGAAAGTGCTAAGCATGTAGCCTGGAGAGCCAAGTAATTCTGATTAAGATTTAAATTATAAAACCCCAATTCGGTTCACTTTGAATAGAATTGGGGTTTTTGTTATTACAAAGTCAACTGGCTTGTTATTCGGTTCTTTGAATCAATTCAACAGAACTGTCCTGAACAATACCGGCAATCATTTCCGCACTCATTTTAGCTGATAAAATTGCGCTATCTTCATTTGAAAGGAGGTTCATCCATTTGGTTATGGTTATCATTTCTCCCGCCAAAGCGGAAACTTCATCTAAGTCAATGGTGTCGTCAATATCTTCCGCTAGATCAGTCACTGCATCCCAATTCAGTTTGCCCACTAAGTCGAATTGATGAATAATTTTTTTAAGCTGATACAGCTTCTCAATTGATGTTTTACCAAATGTGCATTTCGATGGGAATTCAAATTCAGCTTTGATGATTAACCCATCTTCATTGATATAATGCAGGTTTAAGCTGGCGGCAGCCACAAATTGCTTTTCGGCTCTAACTCCAGGTGTCATGGTTCTCACAATGGTTTTGGCTGCTTTGTCTGTCAAATGACCTCCAACTTTTCTTGCGATTCGACCTTCTTCTAAATCCACAATCTCAATCTTCATGATGCTGCCAACAGGAATCTTAGAGATTAGTTTGTTCGTATTTATCGATCCGTCATAGTCCTTCAGCTCACATTGAAAGAATTCGATATTTCCCGACTTGATTTTACCCGCAACTACCGAGCTATCTATTGTAGAAGATCTGACAAGGTTTTGACCCGGTAATCCTTTTTTATATCGGTATAATGGAATAAAAAAAGCATTGTCTTTGCTTATTTCTATTTCCATGTTAATGCTATCCTCGGTTCTGGTTTGAATGATTTTTTCAGCCTCTGCCTTTGAAAAGGCTGCATCCTTTGAAAGCTTTTCGTATCGCTTCTTTGAAGTATTTGTGGCTTTATCTGTTAGGGTAGCCATTCGTTCTATATTACGCTCTGAGCTTTTACTTCCGTAATTAAAGGCCTTTTGTTTTAAGCCTTGAAACCAGTTGAAAAACCGTAAGCCGATAGGGATCAAAATCCAGACCCACCAATATTCAGTTAAAAGAATTTTGGCTTCATTAATGCCTTCGCTATACCACAAATAGCCAAAAGCGATGATCAACAATATCAGCGATATTTTGAAGTTAGTGATGAGCTTCTTTATCATAGTTCAATGGTTGGTTGAATATTGGCGGCAGGTGCTTCTCGTTATTATTTGCAACCAGGTTCAGATTTTTCTTCTCCTCGAGCTGTTTAGTGATCTTTCCCAAGAAAAGCGCACTTTTCCACGTATTGAAGAAAAGAATTTAAAGGCGTATTTACAATAGGTGAATGCGGGTGCCAAAGTAAATATTGCTCACCTGCGGTGAGTACTTATCTTACTGAGCGTTGTACTGCGGTAAACGAGATTTAAGAATAGGTGTGTCGCACTATAAGTGCTTAGCTAAAATGAGTCCGCACTACAAGTGCGAACTAGTGGGGCCCTCGTTGGTGTTGTCACCAACGAGCTACCAAGGACGGCCTATTAGGTTTGTTGGTCATAAGACCAACAAAGGCGAGTTGTACTGCGGTAACAAGATTTAAAGTAAGAGTAGAACTATTTAAAAGTCCTTCATTAAGAAGAGTCCGCACTGAAAGTGCGAACTAGTGGCCAGTTTTCTGCATGGAAGTTGAAGATTCCTCAGTCGTGCCTTCTTCGGAATGACTTAGCAATAAAACTTCTACCAAACAAAAATAGCTGCATTTTTCAACGCAGCCATTCAGTATCGTGATTGTTGGATTCAACTCTTAGATGGTTTTGGCCATCTTCAAACGAGTGTTTTCATCCAAATAGATTTTTCTCATCCTGATGTTCTTAGGAGTGATCTCCAAATACTCATCTTTCTGGATGTATTCCATCGCTTCTTCCAAAGAGAACCTACGTGGAGGAGCAATTTTGGAGTTATCGTCAGAACCTGCGGCACGCATGTTGGTCAGCTTCTTACCTTTCTGAACGTTCACTACAATGTCATTCTCACGGTTGTGCTCCCCAATTACCTGACCTGTGTATAGGTCTTCACCCGGAGCCACAAAGAAATAACCTCTGTCTTGAAGTTTATCCATAGAGTAGGCAGTGCCAGGTCCATTTTCCATGGAAATCAACGAACCGTTCAACCTACCCTTAATCTCACCTTTAAATGGCTGGTATTCTTTAAACCTGTGGTTCATCACGGCCTCACCACCAGTAGCGGTAAGCACGTTGTTTCTTAAGCCGATCAAACCTCTAGAAGGAATTTCGAACTCAAGGTGTTGCTGATCGCCCTTAGGTTCCATAATGGTAAGTTCACCTTTACGTTGAGTAGCCAATTCAATTACTTTACCTGAAACCTCTTCAGGAACGTCTACTACTAGTGTTTCAACAGGCTCGCATTTCTTGCCGTCAATTTCTTTATAGATAACCTGTGGTTGACCCACCATAAGCTCGTAGCCTTCACGTCTCATGGTTTCAATCAATACTGACAAGTGAAGGATACCGCGACCATATACTAAGAACTTATCCTCAGAATCAGTTGGCTGAACACGAAGGGCAAGGTTTTTCTCAATCTCCTTCATCAAACGGTCTCTTAGGTGGCGAGAGGTTACAAACTTACCATCTGAACCAAAGCC
>JABXIP010000487.1 GCA_013373005.1 Cytophagia bacterium
ACCTTCCTCAGAGCAGCCTGAAACAAACACAGCCAGAACTGCGAGGATCCAATAGATTTTAAGTTGCTTTTTCATATTTTGATTTTTGACTTTCAACTATATGACGGGCATCTTCCATTATACACGTACGCTTGACAAAATATTTTTCAAAAAGCCTCTAGCCGATCAACTGCACCTAGTATCTTCGCCCAATGACTTACCAGGAAGCGCTTGACTTTATGCTGAAAGCTCTGCCCATGTATCAGAGGGTAGGACAGGCTGCTTTTAAAAAGGACCTTACCAATACCATCAAGCTTTGCGAAGCTTTGGGAAACCCTCACAAGCAATTCAAGAGCATCCATGTAGCAGGCACCAACGGTAAAGGAAGCACTTCTCATATGTTGGCCTCTGTACTTCAAACCAATGGTTATCAAGTAGGGCTGTATACCTCGCCACATCTCAAATCATTTACTGAGCGCATTAGAATCAATGGGCAGGAAGTTGATGAGAGCTTCGTCATCAGTTTTGTAGAGGACAATCAGAAGCTAATTGAGGAAATTCAGCCTTCATTTTTTGAAATGACAGTGGCCATGGCTTTTCAATACTTCGCGCAGCAAAAAATTGATATAGCAGTCATTGAAGTGGGTTTAGGTGGAAGGCTCGATTCTACCAATATCATCACTCCCGAAGTTTCTGTCATCACCAATATTGGTTTCGACCATATGGAAATGTTGGGGGATACCCTGGAAAAAATCGCCTTTGAGAAGGCCGGTATTATCAAAGAGCAGGTTCCGGTGGTAATCACCGAAAAACAACCTGATACGGAAGTAGTATTCAGAAAAGTAGCTGAGGAAAAAGAAGCTCCAATTTCCTTTGCCGAAGAGCTGAGCTTCGATGAAATCCCATTGTCCGATCTTCAGGGAGCCTATCAGGCCAAAAACATCAAAGGTGTATTAGCCACACTTCAAGTATTAAAGGAGCAAGGCTGGAATATTACAGATGAAAATACTCGATTCGGTCTATCACAAGTGCAGTCCAACACAGGCTTAAAAGGTAGATGGCAGCAACTCAATTCTCATCCATTAACTATCTGTGATACAGGGCATAATAAAGAAGCATTTCAATATATAGTTGATCAATTATCCAGGCAGCTATATAAGGACCTGTACATGGTTTTAGGCTTTGTGAAAGAGAAGGATTTGAATCCTATTTTGGCCATGCTTCCTGAGCATGCGAACCTGATCTTCTGTGAACCGAAGATTCCAAGGGCTCTATTGATTGATGAGTTAAAAGCCAAAACCAGCCACCTAAAACAAGGGCGACATTACATACAGGATGTGAATGAGGCCATTGCACTGGCGAAAAGTAAGGCTACTGCTGAGGATATGATTTACATTGGAGGTAGTACATTTGTGGTTGCAGAAATTGAAGGGTTGTAATGTCGAGAACTAAGCTTAAGCGTTTTACAGAAATTTCAGAGAGGCACAACGTGCTGGAAGATAATAAGCCTTTGTACCAGCAGCTGAAAGGTAACTGGAACAAGGATTACTTTCCTAAAGATCAACCCATTACGCTAGAGTTAGCTTGCGGTAAAGCACATTATACCACGGGTTTGGCTGCAGAATTTCCAGACCGGAATTTCATAGGTATAGATGTTAAAGGGGACAGGCTCTGGGTAGGAAGCACCATTGCTTTAGAGAATAACCTCACCAACACCGCTTTCCTAAGGGCTCAAATAGAGCATTTAGATCAGTTTTTCGATCAAAATGAGGTATCCGAAATATGGATTACTTTTCCTGATCCGAGACCAAGGAAGAGAGATATGAAACGCAGACTAACCTCACCAAGGTTTCTAGAGCTTTATAAGCAGGTAATGAAACCGGGCGGCATCGTTAATTTCAAGACTGATAATACACAGCTCTTTGAATATACTTTGGAGCTATTCGAGGATAGGAAAGACATCGAGCTAATAGATCACACTTTCGATCTGTATAATTCTCCACTCAATGAGCTTCACTACGGCATTTGTACCGACTTTGAGCGCAAGTTTAAAGAGAAGGGTGAGGATATTAAATATCTAAGATTCAAATTCAAGGCATGAAATCAGATTTGTTTGGAGTAACTGTTCACTGGCTAACAGCCATTTATCTTGTTCTGGGAGGAATTTTACTGGTATCCACTACACATGGTGATATGGTCTTATGGCTCAACGCGCATCACTCAGCTGCTGGTGACTTCTTCTTCAAATACTGGACACATTTGGGAGATGGCTTTCTTTTGGGCGCTGTGGCCTTATTATTCCTCTTTCTGAACTACCACAAATTTCTCACATTCCTTATTGCCATAGCCTTTCAAACGGTTTTCGTGCACATCTTCAAACAATGGTTATTTGCCGGAGAGCCTAGGCCAAAGCTATATTTCCAGGACCGCTTGAGCGAACTCAATTTTGTGGATGGAGTGACGGTTAGAAGCTACGATTCATTTCCATCGGGCCATACGGCTTCCGCTTTTACCCTGGCCTTCTTTCTTATTCTAGTGGCAAAATCTAAAGCACTTAGAATATCCATTTTCATCACTGCTGTTTTGGTAGGTATCAGTCGAATGTACATCCTTCAGCACTTTGCCAGAGATGTCTATTTCGGCAGTCTTTTCGGTATTCTGTCAGTTGTTTTGGCCTATATGATCATGGCACCGAAAAGTGAATCGGTGAAGCTTCAAAAAGGTCTTTTAAGAAGATAGAACCACGCCTTTTTATCGATACTCCAACCTGCTAAAGCCTACCATTAACAGAAAAGAACAGAGGAAGCATAGAATAGGAGAGTCAAGATTGAGCATAAGCATTATATTTAAAGAATAAGGATTTTAATCCCACTCATCAACCTTAATATGAGCCCTATGCACAACTCAACCAAATCTACATTTATCAGGTTAATCACACTTTGTTTGTTGTTCTTGACTCAGCTGGTTTTAGCTCAGGAAAAGAAAGCCCTAACGCTAGAAGACTATGGTCAATGGAACAGCATCAGAAATACAGAAATCTCTCCGAACGGAAAATGGATTACCTATGCCTATTCTCCCAATGATGGCGATGCCAAGTTCTTCATTCGCGAAATAGCTGGCGATACGGTCTACAGCACCATCAATGCCAGCAGAGTCAGTTTTTCCAATGACAACAGCTATGTAGCCTTTCTGGTATCACCTCCGGAAAAAGAGGCCGAAGCACTTCGCAAACAGCGAAAACCAGTAGTTAATACTTTGCATTTGTATAACCTCAATAACCAATCGGTAGAGGAAATTAAAGGTGTGAATAGCTTTAGCTTCAGCGACAACTCATCCTTTATCGCTATTCATAAGGCCAAGTCTGACAGAGAAGCAGAGCACGATGGTTCTGATTTAATTCTTAAAAGCCTGAACAATGGCTCAGCCATGAACCTCGGTAACGTCTCGAGTTTTGCATTCAACGAGGATGGAACGCTATTTTCTTACCTCGTTGACGCAGATGGCGATGCTGGAAATGGCGTTTATACCATCGACTTAAGCAATATGCGCACCTGGACGCTGCACACTGGAGAAAACACATACAGTCAATTGTCCTGGAATGAAGTAGGAAACGCGTTGGCTGCTCTTTTCGGAACCACTCCAAAAGGCAAAGTTCAGCGAGAAAACACCCTGCTTTGGGTGAATAACCTAAGTGCAGGAATTAGCTCCATGCCATCGATCAACACCTTTAAGAATGTCCCTGATGGACAAGTAATCAGTGAATACAAAGGCCTCAGCTGGAATGAAGCCGGAACTCAGCTGTTCCTGGGTTTGAAGGAGCAACAAGATGAATTGAAGAAAGAAGATGAATTGAAAGCCAATGTTGACGTATGGCACTGGAAAGATGAGGTGGTACAGTCTGCTCAAATGATCAGAGCCGGAAGAGACAGAAGAGCAACACATACTGCAGTCTTCAACCTGAGTGGTCAAAAGCTGATTCAATTAGATAATGATGATATGGCCGGTGTACGCACCAGCAGCAAATCACCTTGGGCCGTGGTACTTCACGATAAGAAATACAGATCGAACCTGGATCGACCTTCTGGCTATGAAGATCTTTATGCTGTAAACACCGAAACCGGTACTGAGCTGCTTATTGCCGAAGATGTCTACCATTTCATGGGTCTTTCTCCAGCAGGTGACTATGCAGCCTATTCAAGAAATTCTGCTGTGATGCTTTATCATTTTGAAACAGAAAGAACCATTAACCTTTCTGCTAAATCAGATGTAGACTTCACGAATAAGGAGTTCGACTACCCTGTAGAAAAGCCGGTATACGGAATTGCCGGATGGTCTTCTGATGGCCAATGGGTAATGATGAATAATCAGTTCGATATTTATGCCTTTTCACTGACTTCCAATGAGGTAATTAACCTCACTCAAGGAGTAGGAAAGGAAAATCATATCCGTTTCAGACTGACACAACTAGATCCTGAAGCCGATACTTACGACACGTCAAAACCGCTTCTATTAAGCGCATATGGTGAATGGACTAAGAAATCGGGCTATTACGAAGTAGACTTTGGCAAGAAGCCGAAAGCATTGATGTATGTAGATAAGAGCATTGGCAGACCAACCAAGGCGAAGGACGCGGATGTGCTCATGTTTACTCAGCAAACTTTTGTGGAGTTTCCTGATGTTTGGGTGGCCAATACCGATTTCAAGAAGGAACAAAAGATCACCAATGCCAATCCACAGCAAGCCGATTACAAGTGGGGCAGAAGAGTATTAGTTGACTACACCGATAAAAGAGGCAATAAGCTCCAAGCTACTTTAGCACTTCCTGCAGATTACGAGGAAGGCAAAAAGTACCCGATGATTATCTATTTCTACGAGAAAATGTCGCAGAGACATCATCAGTACTCTATGCCAACCTATGACGATAGACCGCATATGTCTACTTATGCCAGCAATGGCTATTTGGTGTTGATGCCGGATATCGTTTATGACGATGGCAAACCGGGTAGCTCGGCCTTAGACGATGTAACATCAGCTGCTCAAAAGGTAATTGACCTGGGTTATGCTGACCCAGAAAGAATTGGTTTACAAGGACATAGCTGGGGAGGTTACGAGTCGAGCTTTATCTTGACTCAGACGGATATGTTTGCCTGTGTGGTTACCGGAGCACCATTGACCAACCTGATCAGTATGTACAACATTATCTACAAAGGCAGTGGTAACTTCAACGGCCCAATCTTAGAATGGTCACAGGGTAGAATGGGAGTAAGCCCTTATGAAGACTTTGATCTCTATGTGAGCCAGTCGCCAATACATCATGCGAAGAACATCAGCACTCCATTCCTGATTCTACACGGTACTGCCGATGGAGCAGTTGACTGGAACCAAGGGGTGGAATATTATCAGACTGCCCGCAGATTGGGTAAAGAGGTGATCTTGCTATCGTACCCAGATGAGCCTCATCACTTAGGTAAAGAAGACAATCAGAAGGACTTCCAGATCCGCATGAAGCAATACTTCGATCACTTCCTGAAAGGCTCTGAAGCACCATTATGGATGACGGATGGGGTAGATCACTTGGATAAGAAAAGAATCGGTCCCGACTATCAAGAAGATAAGAAGTAGGCTATTTAAAGCCTACTTTATCACTTCTTCCACAAAAACACCAGGCGATAATTACCTGCTATTGAGTATTTTTTCTTTAGCAGGCAATCGCCTATTTTAAATATGACATTTAACAACCATCTACTATTATGAAATTCATAGGAAACCTAAACCCAGCCAATCAAAACGATTATCAGGCCATTTATGCAAGCCAATTATACGGTACATTCTTTAGTGTATTTGCCAAGTTTACTTGCCAGGATATACAGAGCGACCGTTATATCATTGATAAAATAGACTTCAAATTGATCAACTATAAAGGAGTTATTAATCTCGGTATATCTAATGTTCAGGGCGTTTTTGATGTTATTGATGACGAAGGAAACCAACGCAAGCTTGTCAATTTAGAAGTACAAGGACTAAACAGCGATGATGAATTTGAATTCAATTGTTCTGGTCTGAGTCTTCCAAAGAATGACTTATTCATTCTTCAAAGAACCTTAAAGCCTATGCACAACCATGGAAGTGCAATAGATAATAGTGTATTTGATGATGAGTATTTCTATCGTGAAGGGTTGGCTGATGCTACGGATGGTTTCCTTCATAGAGAACCAAAACCAGAGACAGATTATGACCCAAGTAAGGCACTGAAAGAATGGCCCGGCTCAATATGTCCACGCGCTACTAATTTCATTATGTAGGAATGACAAGGTGTCTGATAATTATTTTTATACTCCTAAATATAAGTGAGTACTGTCATAGCACAGTACTTACTGAACCAAGTGATCTAAATGAGTACTTTCAGTTGGTTAAAAACCTTCGATATGAAGATGCTGATCATTTTGCTAGTGAGATGGAAAATGCATCATTAGGTACTAGGTTAAGCAACTTGGCTCAAATCTTATACACTGCTGGTCAATCCACTACATATCTGGTTGACACAAGTGTCAGCGAAAATAGAATTGAGCAACTCATTTATTACCTGACCCAAGGCTATTACAATTTATATACTAACCCTTACAGTGGTAAACCTTTCCAATACTTTAACGAGGCTTATAATCTTGCTCGTGAGTTGGATCTTAAAAGCGCAGAAAAATATACGCTTCTTTCAATTCTTGAAGTTTACAATTTTGAAGTATCACAATCAAATGAGGATAAAGTTCTTTTTTTGAATCGCTACAAGGATTTAATAGATGATGAAGCTGATCGCTATCACTACTTGATCAATGTAATGCAGTTCAACCTGAAGGATATCTTTCTTAACATAAGTATCAATCTGACTTTCTTCAAGGACTTTGATGCTTTGATGACTTCATTCAGTGACAATCATCGTTTTTGGCCAAATTACTATTCGTTGAAAGCGGTCTTTTATAAAACTATAGGTCGTAACGCAGAAGCTATTCAACTTCAAAAAAAGGCTTTGAGTTTAATTGGCACAGAACCATTCTTAAAGTATATCAAGTTCAGATCAAACATTCAGTTGTCTGAAATATATAGACTTGAAGGAGATTACGATAGAGCCCTTGAGTATGTGAATCATGCATCAAACAGCATAGACTTATCAGACACAACACGTTCTAAATCATATATTTACTATTACTTATCTAGGATTTACGAGGAAACTGAAGATCATGAAAAAGCTTTTAATAACCTCTTAAAGGCTACAGATCTGAGAGATAAGTTGAACTACGAACAAAACAGCCTTGAAATCGCTCGACTTAATGTTCGGTACCAAACTCAAGAAAAAGAATTAGCCTTGCTCAAAGAGCGAGAGAAGGTAAGAGACACT
>JABXIP010000174.1 GCA_013373005.1 Cytophagia bacterium
CCAAACTTTAGTGGATTGGCTAAAGAATCAAGGCATTGATCAAGCTGTCTTTCTGGGGCATTCACTGGGTGGCTATGTTTCTCTGGCTTTAGCAGAAATGTTTCCTGAGCTTATCAAAGGGTTCGGCCTTATTCACTCCACCGCATTTTCTGACACCGAAGAAGGCCAGGTGAATAGAGACAGAGTAGTTCAGTTCATCAAGAAGCATGGACATGAAAAGTGGATCGAAACCTTCGCTCCAAGTCTTTTTGCCAAAGAGAACCTGGAACATTGCACCAACGATGTTGAACTGGTTAGGCAGATGGGGATCAATACCTCCCAGGAATCCATTATTGCTTACACTTATGCCATGAGAGACCGAAAAGACAGGTTTGAGGTCTGGAAGCAGATTGAACCACATTGTCTATTCATTGGAGGCACAGAAGATATCAGAATTGGGCCAGCCATTTCAGAAGAACATATCTATGCCAGAGAAGCCGTTGACGGCCATATTCTTACTGGTATTGGACATATGGGTATGTTTGAAGATAAAGTACACTTCAACGATATTCTGAAGTCATACCTCAAGAAAGTCGTTTAATTATCAGGCCTGACTCAGCACATGAGTGAGTTCGCGCTTGGTAACAACACCTGCCTTTTTCCATTTAATCTCTCCGTTTTGGAAAAGTATGAGTGTTGGAATACTTCTCACCCCAAAGCGTTGAGCAATTGGCTGGTTCTTGTCTACATCTATTTTGATGACCTTCAATTTATCTCCCATTTCCTGAGCCACTTCCTTGAGGACCGGAGCCATCATCTGACATGGTCCGCACCAGTCAGCATAAAAATCTACCAAAACCGGCTGTTCCTGACTTACCAAAGCATCAAATTTTCCTTTCATCACCACAAATTTAATCGACTTAAAAACAGCGCGACCTCTTTAATTGTTCCTAATTTCAATTGAGAAGATTTAACCATGCACCAATACGACTTCACCATTCCTGAAAACTTCCTAATCCTGACAGGACTTATGTTTCTGGTGGTGGTGTTCAGGTATTCTATGGTGGCCGGAATTTTCTATCTGGTTTTTTATGTTGTAGACCCTAAATCAACCAGAAATAGAAAAATCTTCAATTCAGGCGCATCGAAAGAGCAATTTCGAAAGGAAATTTTCTGGTCGACTTTTACCTCTCTCTTGTTTGCCTTAGCCGGTGCAGGAATGGTGGTCATGTGGCAAATGGGCTACACCTCTATTTATGAAGATATTAGTGAGTTTGGTTGGTGGTGGGCTCCCGTTAGTTTTTTGATTGCAGCTCTTATTCACGAAACCTATTACTATTGGCTCCACAGGTGGATGCACAAACCCAAAATCTACAGGCTCATTCATAAAACTCATCACGACAGCCATATCACTTCCCCATGGACAAGCTTTTCGTTCCATCCGGGAGAAGGGCTTCTTCAGTCACTTATCATTCCGGTGATTGTTCTCTTCCTTCCTATGCATTATTGGACCATTGTGGCTTTACTTACCTTCATGACCATTACCAGTGCCATTAACCACTCCAACGTAGAAATTTATCCGAAGGGATTTTATAAGCATTGGCTGGGCAAATGGTTTATCGGTTCTACACATCATAGTCTACACCATACCCAATATCGATACAACTTTGGCTTGTACTTTACCTTCTGGGATAAATGGATGAATACAGAAAGTGAGAAGTATGCTCCAAATTTTGAGAAACATACTTCTGATTAATCTTATTCATACCTTAAACTCTCTACTGGATTCGACTTAGCCGCCCTCAGCGTTTGAAAACTCACTGTAAGCAGGGCTATCAATAAAACCAGCAATGCTGGAATAGCAAAAATATACCAGTACAAATCAATTCTGAAGGCAAAACCACTCAGCCATTGGCTCATGCCATAATAGGCGATGGGAATTGCCAGCAACACTGACACCATAATTAGCTTCATGAAGTCTGTCGAAAGCAATTGAAGAATGCTGGAAATAGAAGCTCCAAGCACCTTTCTAATTCCAATTTCCTTGGTGCGTTTCGCTGTCATAAATGCAGCCAGGCCAAAGAGTCCGAGACATGCCACAAAAATGGCCAGTCCTGAGAATATGGTAAACACATTTCCGAATCGTTGATCTGCCTTATACTGCTCGCTGAATCTGTCATCGAGGAAGAAATATTCGAATGGATTGCCTGGGAAGAACTGAGACCATCTTTCCTCGGCCAATTGTACAACTTCCTGAGTGTTTGCTGCATTGTATTTTATGGAGTAAAAACCGCTGGCATCAGGTATCATTCTAAAGATCAATTGATCGAAATCTTCTTTCAACGAAGTATGATGATAGTCTTCCGTAACGCCAATTACTGTATATACCTCTCCCCAGAAATCGACATTTGTATTGAGTGCCTCTTCTGGGTTATTAAAGCCTAATTGCTTTGCGGCAGAGCGTGAAAAGAGAATCTTAGAACCCTCATCTCCAAAACTTCTATCAAAGCTCCTTCCGGCAATCACCTCCATCCCGAAGGTCTCCACAAAGTCATAGCCAATACCAATCACCCTGTATTGCTTTCCTTCAGTATCCGGCTCTCCTTGCTTTTTAATTCCTCCAGCATTCCAGTTCACTCCTCTACCCGGAACACCGGTACTCACCACTACATTTTGAACGTTGGCATTGGTTTTCATCACCTCCTGGAAAGCAGAAAGCTTCTCCTGATAGGTTGAATCCAACACACTTGGACCATTAATCACCAAGGTTTGGTCAATATCGATACCCAAATCTTGGTTACGCATAAATGATATTTGCTCATAAACCGTGTATGTACCAATGATCAAACCTACGGAAGCCATGAATTGAAATACCACCAGCCCCTTTCTGAGCCATGCTCCTCTTGAGTTTGAAACAGTTCCTCCCTTGAGTGTATCAACCGGTTTGTAAGAAGAAAGAACCATGGCCGGATAAAGACCCGAAAGAAAAGTACCTATCAGAAATAGAGATCCCAGCCCAATCCAAAACCCTTGCTGAGTAAAGAGTTCCAAAGTCATTGGTTGATCGGCCAGCCTTGCGAATGAAGGTAAGGCTAAGACTACAATGGCAAAGGCCAGAATGACTGCCAATAGATTGATCAGGAAACTCTCCGTAAGGAACTGTCTGATCAACTGCCCGCGCAATGAACCCAATACTTTGCGCAAACCAACTTCCCTTGCTCTCTCCATTGACTTGGCCGTTGCCAGGTTGATATAGTTTACCCATGCAATAATGATGATGAAGAAAGAAATGCCTAGAAGAGCATATACCGCATCGCCATCACCGTTCACTTCGGCCTCCATCATATAATTTGAATAGAGGTGAATATCTCTTAAAGGCTGAAGATCAAAATCCATCCAGGTTTCTCCATCCCTCATTTCATCTCCCCACTGAGTCTCCACTAGATCATCAACTTTTTTAGCAAACTCATCTGCATCAACACCTTCATTCAACATCACATAGTTGAAGTAGCCATCCCAGTACCAGACCCTGTTCATATCCTCTCCTCTCTGGCCTTGAGCAATTGTGCTCCATGATGCTAGAATATCGTACTTGAAGTGAGAGTTGTTAGGTACGTCTTCAAAAACAGCAGTAATCTTAACCTGATTGTTTTTGTTGTAATACATGGTCTCTCCGACCACATCAGTTTTTCCGAAATACTTATTGGCTGTGGTTCTGGAGAGAGCAACCGATAATGGATCGTTTAAAGCACTCTCGGCATCCCCATAGAGAATTTTGGTGTCAAATACTTTAAAAACGTCCGGATTAGCGAAATAGACCTGACTCTCTGAAAACTCGATATCCTCTCGCGAAAACACACCTCCGGTCTGCGTTAGTCTGGCATAAGCCTCAACATCGGCAATATTCTCTTTCAGCAAGTGACCAATAGATACTACCCCGGCAGCCCATTCTGTGCTAAGGGCTCCTTTTTCATATCGGTTGGTTTTTAGTCTATAAATCCGATCAGCATTGGAGTTGAAATTGTCGTAGCTGAGTTCATAGTTTACATACTGAAGAATGAGTAAACTGGCAGCAATTCCCAGAGCTAAACCTGTAATGTTTATCAATGAGAAGACTCGATTTTTGAGCAGTGACCGAAGCGCCACTTTCAGATAGTTCTTGACCATGGTTTTTGAGTTTGGTTTTGACTTGGTTAAATGCTTTAAGCTTTAGTATAAGACGATGCCTTTTACTAAAACTTACATCAGAGACCTTCAGATTTCAAAAAAGTTGCACCAAATGCTCTTAACCAGATATGGATTGAGGGAGGACTGAATTGTAAAAGATCGTCACAGAATAGGAGGCCTATAAAATAAAAGAGTCACTCCCGTTGGAGCGACTCCCTTTCACCTAAACACCTGGGTAACTAACTACTCATAGTGAACCTTTCAGTTCCTACACCCAGACTTATCATTAATTGCTTTCGCGAATTGTCTTAGCTTCAGAGGCTTAACCTCATCTAAATTCAAAGTTAGTAGTATTTTCCTTTAAATAAAATTTAATATATCAATAATTAAAAAAACTTAGAGATAACAACATCAATAGTATTGCTAGCTTTTCACATACATTTATTTGATGTTAACCCTTGATTATAGCTTAAAGCAGATATTTTTCTTTTCCAAGAAAAAATTTAACGCATCCCAGCCGCCTTCTCTACCCACACCACTATGTTTTATCCCACCAAACGGAGTTCTTAAGTCTCTTAAAAGCCAGCAATTCACCCAGACAATTCCGGCTTGAATATTCGATGACATACGGTTTGCCTTTTCCAAATTTGTGGTCCAAAGAGTAGCTGAAAGGCCGTATTCTGTAGAGTTAGCCATAGTCAAAACTTCTTCCTCGGTATCGAAAGGTGTCAGGGTTACCACCGGACCAAATATCTCTTCCTGATTGGTTCTGCAATCAAAAGGTAAGTTTTCCAAAACGGCTGGCTGCAAGTAATAACCACCACTGAATTCCCCATCTACATTCACTTGAGTTCCTCCACAGAGTAGTGTTCCTCCCTCTTCCCTTGCCAAGTCTATATAAGACAACACCTTTTCCAAATGTTGCTTTGACACCAAAGCACCAATTTGACTTTCTTTATTATAAGGCGAACCCACCTTCAACTTAGAAGCCTTTTCTACAAAAGCATCGCGGAACTTGTTGTAAATAGATCGCTCCACAAAAATTCTTGAGCCGCAAAGGCAAATCTGGCCTTGATTCGAGAAGCTGGAAAGCAGTGAGGTTTTGAGTGCTTTCTCAAAATCACAGTCGGCAAAAATGATGTTTGGGTTTTTGCCTCCAAGCTCTAGCGACAGCTTCTTAAACATAGGTGCTGCGGTTGCCGCAATTTGTTTACCTGTTTTTGTTCCACCGGTAAATGAAATAGCCTTGGTGTTAGGATGTTCCACAATAGCCTGACCGACTTTAGGGCCTAAACCATGCACAATATTCAAGACACCTTTCGGCAATCCGGCTTCAATACAAAGTTTAGAAAACAGAAAAGCCGTCATAGGCGTAATCTCCGAAGGCTTGGCCACCACAGTATTTCC
>JABXIP010000221.1 GCA_013373005.1 Cytophagia bacterium
AAAATCTTACTATCAATCCCCTTGTAGGCAGGGTCTGTGTCGGCAAAATGATAACCAATGTCTCGCATATTCGCAGCTCCAAGCAGAGCATCGCAGATCACGTGAATCAGCACATCGGCATCTGAGTGACCCACAGCACCATGAGTATGTGGCACCTGAATGCCTCCAAGCCAAAAGTCTCTTCCTTCCTCTAAACGATGAACATCGTAACCAAATCCTACTCTTATTTTCATTTACCCTTTTTTTGCGTTGTATCGAAGAACAGAAGCATTCTCCTTGTTCAAAATGAGCTCAGCTTGCCTTGAAATATCATCTGCTGTAACTGCCCGAATCCTGTCAATTTCCTCATTGGCCAAAGATGCATCTCCCAACATTTCGGCATAAGCCAGCGCCATTGCCCTATTCAACAGCTCCATTTCAGAGAAAACCTGAGTCGACTCAGCCTTGTTCTTCACCTTGTTGACTTCTTTCTCAGAAAGTGTCTCCTTTTTGAATTCTTCAATCAATTCCCAGATAGCGTCTTCACCATCCTTTGTGCTGAAACCTGAGTTCAGTTTTCCTTCAATAACAAAAAGCCCGGGATCTACCGAACCGGTTACATGTGCCGAAATAGAATTGAAGATTCTTTTATCCTCCAATAACTCATTATAAAGTCGGGAAGATTTTCCCCGACCCAAAATATCGCTTAATAAGTCCGTGGCATGATAGGCATCATCCGTTCTGGCAGGCATATGAAAAGTCATATAAAGCGCATCAATAGGCACTTTTTCCTCCACCTCCAACAATCTGTATTCTTGCTGCGCCTCTTCAACTGGCAGCTTTCTGGTATCTAACTCACCAGCTGGAATTGGGCCAAACCACTTCTCTGAAAGCCTTTTCACCTCATCAAAAGTCACATCTCCCGCAACCACCAAAACGGCATTGTTAGGCAGATAATATTTGAAGAAAAAGTCCTTCACATCGTCCATGGTAGCTTTTTCTATATGGCTGATTTCTTTACCAATAGTTGCCCATCGGTAAGGATGCTGTTGATAAGCTAAAGGTCTTAGCTTCAGCCAGGCATCACCATAGGGTTGATTCAGATATCGCTGCTTAAACTCTTCAATCACCACCGATCTCTGAACTTCCAGCACTTTCGGATCGAAGGACAAGCTGAGCATTCGATCTGACTCCAACCAAAAAGCAGTTTCCAGATTGGCCGAAGGCAAGGTGATGTAGTAGTTGGTAATATCATTGCTGGTAAAGGCATTATTGTCTCCTCCCACCTTTTGCAACGGCTCATCATACTCGGGCACATTCTTGGAACCTCCGAACATCAAGTGCTCAAATAAGTGCGCAAAGCCCGTTTTTTCCGGGTCTTCATCTCTGGCTCCTACCTTGTAAAGCAGATTTACCGCTGCTATGGGTGCACTATGATCTTCGTGAACAATCACCTTCAGACCATTGCTTAAAATAAAACTCTCGTAGCTTATCATGACGGGTCGCCAAGATAAAAATAATGACCCTTAATTTTTGCAATTGAGCCTTTACTTTAATTTTGCTTCCTACATCGCCACCTATGAGATTCAGCAAAACAGGTTATAGCAACGAACAGCTTCTAAGCCTCTACAAAGAATTAATCACACCTCGCCTTATCGAAGAAAAGATGCTCATTCTTTTAAGGCAGGGAAAAATAAGCAAATGGTTTTCCGGTATTGGCCAGGAAGCGATCTCTGTTGGAGCTGTTCAAGCGCTGGCTGCAGACGAATACATTCTGCCTATGCACAGAAACCTGGGGGTTTTTACGGGAAGGAAAATGCCTCTCAGTCGACTATTTGCTCAGTTTCAAGGGAAGTTGAGTGGTTTTACCAAAGGAAGAGACCGATCTTTCCACTTTGGTTCGAAGGAGCATTATGTAGTTGGAATGATCTCCCACCTCGGCCCTCAAATGGCCTTAGCCGATGGTATTGCATTAGCACATACTTTAAAAGAAGAAAAGAAAGCTACACTGGTATTTACAGGTGATGGCGCCAGCTCTGAAGGTGACTTCCATGAAGCACTCAATGTAGCCGCGGTCTGGAACCTGCCAGTCATTTTCGTAATTGAAAACAATGGCTATGGACTCTCCACGCCAAGTCACGAACAATTCAAGTTCAACAGTTTCCTAGACAAAGGCCCTGCCTATGGCATTGAAGCCGTTCAGGTTGATGGTAACAATATTCTGGAAGTTCATAGAACCATTAGCAAGCTGGTGAAAGAAGTTCGGGAAAATCCGAAGCCGGTCATTGTGGAAGCCCTCACCTTCAGAATGCGCGGACATGAAGAGGCTAGCGGCACCAAGTACGTTCCGAAAGAATTGATGGAGCATTGGGCCAAAAAAGACCCGGTAGAAAATTACGAGCAATACCTCCTGAAAAGTGGAGTACTAAATGAGGAAATTATCAATGGTCTTAAAAGCGAGATCAAAGCAGAAATTGACAATGGCCTTGATTTAGCCTACGCTGAAGAATTGCCTGAATTCAATCTGAAAACTGAAATAGGAGATCTGTTCGAGCCATTCGAGCAAAATCCCATTCAGCCTTCTTCCGAAGCAAAATCAGAAAAGAGATTTGTAGATGCCATCTCGGATGGGCTGAAGCAGAGTCTCGAGAAGTACGACAACCTCGTGGTAATGGGGCAAGATATTGCTGACTACGGTGGAGTCTTCAAAATCACTGAAGGCTTTGTCGATTTATTTGGCAAAGATAGGATCAGAAATACACCTCTATGTGAATCGGCCATTATCGGAACCGGTCTGGGGCTGTGCATCAACGGCTACAAAGCAGTTGTTGAAATGCAATTTGCAGACTTCGTGACTTGCGGATTTAATCAGAT
>JABXIP010000401.1 GCA_013373005.1 Cytophagia bacterium
AAATGTTCCTGTCCAATCAGGTCATCGAGGGTTTGAGGTCTCACTCTTTCGGCAAGAGGCTTACGTGTAAAATCCATGGGGCTAAGTTATTAATGTTAGCCTCAAATCATTAGTCTCATGACCGGAAATAAAAGTAAATTTTCAGGAACACTAAGTCCCTTTGTGTGGTTGAAACTTGTAACAATTGTTACCTCAATCCCGTGCCTGAGTAGTACCTTTGAGTCGACAGATTAACCTCAGAATCTACCCTTATGGATGTAGAAATCTTAGCCCGAATCCAGTTTGCCTTCACTGTGGCCTTCCACTATATCTATCCACCTCTGAGCATTGGTCTTGGCTTGGTCATGGTCTTCATGGAAGGTCAATACCTGCGTACCAAAGACAAAACTTATGAGGTACTGGCAAAATTCTGGACCAAGATTTTCGCTCTCACTTTCGGTATTGGTGTAGCAACCGGAATAGTCATGGAATTCGAGTTTGGTACCAACTGGGCTACCTATTCCCGCTTTGTGGGCGATATATTTGGTAGTGCCTTAGCAGCTGAAGGTATCTTTGCCTTCGCACTGGAAAGCGGTTTCCTCGGGGTTTTACTTTTCGGCTGGAATCGGGTGAGCTCCAAAGTTCACTTTATCTCCACTGTTGGGGTTTTTCTGGGCAGCATGTTTTCTGCCATTTGGATTGTGGTGGCTAACAGCTGGCAACAAACTCCTGCTGGCTATCACATTGTTGGAGAAGGAATCCATGCCCGCGCAGAGGTGACAGACTTCTGGGCCATGGTTTTCAATCCTTCCAGCGTTGAAAGAATTCTCCATGTATGGATCGGAGCCTTTCTAGCTGGAGCCTTCCTCATCATCTCAGTTCACGCCTATTATTTGCTCAAAGGAAGACATATTGATCTCTCTAAAAAGGCCATTAAGATCGCTTTAGGGGTTGCTCTGGTAGCTTCGCTTGCTCAACTAGTGACAGGCCATGCCTCGGCAGAAGTTGTAGCAGAATACCAACCAGCAAAACTGGCGGCCATGGAAGGACATTTTGAAGAAAATGCGCCAGCTGATCTGTATCTGTTCGGATGGGTCGACAAAGACTCAAAAGAAGTGAAAGGCCTCTCCATTCCTGGAGGAACGAGCTTCCTAACTCACCAGGATTTCAACGAGCCCATCAGAGGCTTAGATAGTTTTCCTCAAGACGAAATTCCAACCCAGATCAATGCCGTCTTTCAATTTTATCACATCATGATTGCCATTGGCATGGCATTGATTGCGCTTACTCTTTTCGGGGCCTTTTTATGGTGGAAAGGAACACTCTTCGACCATAAATGGATGCTCAGAATATTGGTAGTTTCTGTTTTGCTTCCCCAAATCGCTAATCAGGTGGGTTGGTTTACTGCCGAAATGGGCAGGCAGCCTTGGGTTGTTTATGGTCTTTTGAAAACCTCGAATGCCCTTTCTGAGGTAGTCACCGCCAACCAGGTACTATTCTCCCTGATTCTATTCTTCATGATATACGCTTTACTATTCACATTATTCATCTATCTATTGAATAAGAAGATTAAGAAAGGGCCTGATGAGTCGCCTCTGATTGACCAAAGGCCACGACAAAGAGATTTAAGTAACGCATTTACAGGAGTATGATGGGCACATTTTTAGGCATAGATTACGCTACCTGGTGGTTCCTTATTGTAGGCGCCCTTTTTTCCGGTTATGCTATTCTCGATGGCTTTGACCTAGGAGCCGGAGCCTGGCACTTGTTCTTTAAAAAGGAAGAAAGCAGGAGAATTGCACTCAATGCCATTGGTCCGGTTTGGGATGGAAACGAGGTATGGTTGGTGATTGGAGGGGGCGCTCTTTTTGCAGGTTTCCCAATCGTTTATGCCAATATGTTTTCGGCCATGTACATCCCTTTTATGCTCTTTCTGGCAGCATTAATTTTCCGAGCTGTGGCCATTGAGTTTCGCTCCAAAGAGGAAATGCGCTGGTGGAAAAAGCTGTGGGACATTAGCTATAGCATGAGCAGCATACTACTGGCCTTATTGCTTGGCATTGTATTAGGTAACATCCTAATCGGAATTCCACTAGACGAAAACAAACAGTTTACCGGGCATTGGCTCAGCTTCCTGAATCCTTACGCACTCATGGTGGGCGTTACAACACTGGCTGCCTTTATGATGCATGGAGCCATTTACCTGGGGCTGAAAACTCAGGGTAAGCTATACCTTCAGGTGCACCAATTCCTGAAAAGAGCCATCATCTTTTTCATTATTAGTTTTGCACTCGTTACAGTTTATACACTCATCTATATTCCACATCTCACAGACAAAATCAGTGAAAATCAATGGATGTTTATCATTCCAGTAATCGCCTTCTTATCCATTGCCAATATTCCAAGACTGGTGACCAAGAAGAAATTCCTTCCGGCATTTCTCTTTTCAGCATTAACATTAGCCATGCTGCTAGTCATTGTGGCGCTAGAACTCTTTCCGGTAATTATTTACAATTCTGCTGACCCAGCACATCACATTACTGTGCACAATGCTTCTTCTTCCTCAAAATCTCTGAAGATCATGCTCATTATGGCTGCCATTGGTATTCCACTAATCGCCACCTACACCTACTTTGTCTACAAAACCTTCTGGGGTAAGGTGGAACTGGATGAGCATAGTTATTGATTAGTTTGAAGTTTGAAGTTTAAAGTTCAACGTTTAAAACATAAAACTTTGAACTGATAATTCCACTCCCGAGATATTTCTTCCGCTCCCTTAAAAAATCCAAGAGCTGGTGAATGAGCCATCTACTTTTGATCATCACAAAAACTCAAAATGTTATGAAAAAAGTAGTTATCACAATTTTGGTAATGGCTGCACTAGCGATCGGTCATCATGTGCACGCCTTAACACCCACACAATTAGATGCTAGAGTCATCGGAAAAGGTCAACCGATGATTATGATTCCCGGACTCACCTGCGATGGTGCTGTTTGGGATACCACCATCGAAGCCCTTGGCAATAAGTACCAGTACCACGTACTCACTTTGCCGGGCTTTGCTGGTCAGGCTCCATTAGAAAATCTAGAGGCCGGATTCTTCAAGCAAATCAAGTCATT
>JABXIP010000253.1 GCA_013373005.1 Cytophagia bacterium
ACCAAAAGTACCGTACCAGTTGGAACAGCTAAAAAAGTGAAGACAGCAGTTCAGGAAGAATTAGACAAAAGAGGTGCGAGTATTGACTTTGACGTAGCATCTAATCCTGAATTCTTAAAAGAGGGAGCTGCCATTCAAGATTTTCTAAAACCGGACAGAATTGTTGTTGGTGTGGAATCTGAAAAGTCACAAAAAATAATGGAGAAGCTTTATAAGCCATTCCTACTAAATGGGCACCCTACGATCTTCATGGATGTTCCTTCTGCCGAAATGACAAAATATGCTGCAAACTCCATGCTGGCTACTAAGATCAGTTTCATGAATGATGTTGCTAACCTGTGCGAAATCATGGGTGCTGATGTGAACATGGTAAGAAAGGGCATTGGTAGCGATACCAGAATTGGCACTAAGTTTATTTATCCCGGTGTTGGTTATGGGGGCTCATGTTTCCCGAAAGATGTCAAGGCTCTTATAAAAACGGCTGATGAACATGGCTACCAAATGAAGGTTCTGAAAGCAGTAGAAGATGTCAATGAAGCTCAAAAATCAGTTTTGGTTGCTAAAGTCAAAAAACACTTTGGGAACGACCTATCAGGAATGACATTCGGAATTTGGGGGCTTTCATTTAAGCCTAAGACAGACGACATGCGTGAAGCTCCTTCCATTGTCATTATCAATCAACTTATTGAGGCTGGTGCAAAAGTTAGAGCTTTCGATCCGGTAGCAATGGAAGAAGCTCACAGAGACCTAGGAGATAGTATAGTCTATGCAAAAGATGAATATGATGCGTTAGTAGATGCTGATGCCTTGTTACTTGTTACTGAGTGGCCTGAGTTCAGAGTACCTAACTTCAATGTGATAGGAAAGCTTTTGAAAAACAAAGTGATATTCGATGGTCGTAATATTTACGATAGAGAAGAGCTTGCTGAATTAGGCTATACTTATTATGGAATTGGCCTAAAATAAAACAGGAGATGAAAAGAATACTTATAACAGGAGCAGCAGGTTTTTTAGGCTCACACTTATGCGACAGATTTATCAAAGAGGGATTCTGCGTAGTGGGAATGGACAACCTCATTACTGGTAACATGGAGAACATTGAGCATCTCATGTCGCATGAAAACTTCGAGTTCTACCACCATGATGTTTCGAAATATGTACATGTTTCTGGAAAATTAGATTACATCCTACACTTTGCCTCTCCTGCAAGCCCGATTGACTATTTAAAAATACCCATTCAGACTTTAAAAGTGGGTTCATTAGGTACCCATAACCTTCTCGGATTGGCAAGAGCAAAAAGTGCTAGAATGCTTATCGCCTCTACCTCTGAGGTTTATGGCGACCCACTTGTACATCCACAGACTGAGGAGTATTATGGAAATGTAAATCCAGTTGGACCAAGAGGGGTTTATGATGAAGCCAAAAGATTTCAAGAAGCGATAACGATGGCTTATCATACCTTCCATGGGCTGGAAACCAGAATAGTCCGCATCTTTAATACCTATGGACCGAGAATGAGACTGAATGATGGCAGGGTTCTACCCGCGTTTATCGGACAGGCTCTTAGAGGTGAGGACTTGACGGTATTTGGCGATGGAAGTCAGACAAGGTCGTTTTGTTATGTAGACGACCAAGTTGAAGGAATTTATAGACTTTTGATGTCTGATTATCCGTATCCAGTGAACATTGGCAATCCGGATGAAATTTCCATCGCTCAATTTGCAGAAGAAATTATTGAACTTACTGGCACAAATCAGAAGGTGATTTATGAACCTCTACCAAAGGATGATCCCATGCAGAGGCAACCGAATATTACAAAAGCCAAGGAACTATTAGGGTGGGAACCTAAGGTAGATAGAAAAGAAGGGTTGAAAATCACCTATGAGTATTTCAAGTCACTGCCTGAAGAAAAACTCTATAAGAAGGAACACAAGGACTTCTCAAAATATATTGATAAGGACTAGTAGGCCTTTTCCTGGCCTTTTGCTATACCAAAGACGGTCAAGAAAATAATTTTAAGGTCCAGAAAGAAAGACCAGTTCTGCAGATAAAACCTGTCTAATTTAACTCTAGAACTCATCTGATAATAATCAGTAATCTCACCTCTGTAACCCATGGCCTGAGCTAAACCAGTTACGCCTGGTTTAGACTCATGTCTTTTAGCAAATTTGTGAACTGAGTCTTTATACTGATCATTTAAAGAAATAGGGTGTGGCCTTGGGCCAACTACCGACATTTGCCCTAGAAAAACATTAACAAACTGCGGAAACTCATCCAAAGAGGTTTTTCTCAAAAAGGCTCCAAATCTAGTGGTTCTTGGGTCATTCTTAGAAGCCCATTGAGTATCAGCCTGATTATTAATCACCATCGTTCGGAATTTAAGGCAGAGAAAATGTTCACCTTCTTTCCCATCTCTCCACTGCTTAAAAAACACTGGCCCTTTACTCTCAAGTTTAATAATTAGAGCAAATAAAGGATACATCCAAGACAGGACAAGGGTGATTACAATAAAGGAAAATACAATGTCAAAAAGCCTTTTTACCACACGATTAGCGAAGCTATCTAAAGGAAGTCTGTTAATGTCAATTACAGATATTGCATCATACCGTCTTAAGACAAATGTTTTCAAAACATCAGTCCTAATTTCAGGCAAGAGTTTAACCCTCTTAGCATATTGATCTGCAATAGCAATAACTTGATTTTTAATATTTTTAGGTAAGTGATCACTCAAATAAATGAAATCGTACTTTTCAAAATTTGATTCAATGGCCTTTTCAACTGAACCTAAAAGCGGATACTTATATTTCTTGCTGCTAACTTCACCATCACCAAATATTCCCTCACACCTAATCCCATAATGAGGTTTTTTCTTAAAAAGATCGTAAAGGCTAAAGCCTAGTTTATCGTAACCTATAATTGCAGCATATCTGATATTCCCTCCAAAAGTTCTGTAACGATCTAAAACCAGATGCACGAAAACCCTATAAATCGTTAGCCAAACGAAGAGGAATAATACCAATGCCATCATGAAATGACGATTAATTTCCTGTTCCCCCGCGACAAAAATCCATAGTAGGGAAATAATGGCTACAAAGATGAAAACACTGGTAAATGCCTTTTTAAAGGTGCTATAGTAGCTTACCGCCCGTCCGATTTTGTAATCCTTGTTGAAGTACGAGAATACAGGCCAAGAAGCTATGTATATTAAATAAGCATAAGAATATGGAGCATTCAGTTCAAATTTTCCGAATGCCACATAGAGAGCAATAAAAAATATCACACTCAGCACGACAACTTCACCAAGAATGAATAGAGGGGGAAAATATTTATTAAAGCGCTTTTTCAAGTAATAGTGTTGTGTTTAACGATGTAACAAAAATAGCACCTCTTTTTACAAAAAAGCGCACAATATAAAATTTAATAGGACTTTAACACAAACTCAACGGCCAATTCCATCCCTGTATTATTGTATAGCTCACCGAAATCCAAGGCAAACATACCTTTGAAATTTACGGGCTGTTTAAACAATGTCGATTCACGAACTATCTCTATTAAACTATAAAACTGCTTTTTCCCTCCAAGAAACACATAATCAAAATCAGGATCGGTCTTTATGCCCTCCCATGCAAACCTGCCTTCATAAAGCCCCGCGTAGGTTCCATAATTAACAGAGTATGTAAACATTCCTTTTAATGATAGTTTATCAGAAGGCTCTAAAATTATCCCGAAATGATAGGCCTTGATTCTATTGTTAATTACCTGATTATTGTAATTAGGGAACGTGGGAAGGAAGTTCCGTGACCAATCATAGGTTAAAAAGAGCGGGTTGGACATTATCCTTTTCTGGTATGTCCAACCAGATTGATAAAGCCAATTATTATAATAATCATCCCGGCCGCCAATTTCATACCCATAGTTATCTTCTCTTGTCTGATATTCATCTGTTCCATCAGGTAGGCCTGGACCAGACTGTGAAACGCTTCTTATCCATTCAAAATATAAAGCTGAAATCTTGGA
>JABXIP010000406.1 GCA_013373005.1 Cytophagia bacterium
TATTGAAAAAACAGATCAGGTATTTAGGGTTGAACTTCCACTTTTAACCATTTCAGAATGAAGGTATTAATTGTTGAAGACGAGTCTATGGCGGCCAAAAGGCTGTCGAGTATGCTGCTAAAACTGGAGCCCGATGTTGAGATTCTAGAGGTTCTTGACTCAGTGAAAACTGCCGTGAAATGGCTTTCAACAAACGAGGCCGACCTTTTATTCTTCGACATACAGCTGGCCGATGGGCTCAGTTTTGAGATTCTCAATCAGGTGAATATTCAAACGCCAATCATTTTCACCACTGCTTTCGATGAGTATGCCATCAAGGCCTTTAAGGTGAATAGTATAGACTATTTGCTAAAGCCCATAGATCCGGAAGAGCTACAAAACGCTCTGGACAAGTTTCATCAAAACTTCAAAAGACCTGAAGCAGAGCAACCCAATATGGCCCTGTTAGAGCAGGCTATGAAAATGCTCACCAAGCAATACAAGGAGCGGTTTGTGGTGAAAATTGGCGAGCATATCCATACTATTTCAGTGAGTGATACGGCCTATTTTTTTAGTCAGGATAAAGCCACTTTTCTGGTTACTAAAGAGAAGAAGAGATACATTATTGACTATACTTTGGAAGAAGTCGAAGGACTGATTGACCCTCAGGATTTTTTCAGAATCAACCGCAAATACCTCATTTCCATGCGAGCAGTGAAAGACATTGTAAGCTACTCCAACAGTAGGTTGCGCATCATTCTCAGTCAATCAGATGAAATGGATGCCATTGTTAGCCGCGAAAGAGTGCAAGACTTTAAAAAGTGGTTAGATCGGTAGATATCTGTAACTTTCGACTAATCATTTAGGTTAACCCAATTATGCATATCAAGTCTGTTATCACGACTCTTCTTTTCTTCGTATTTTCTATCTCTTATGCTCAGCAGCCATCAGGTACCTGGGTAATGGCGCATATTAAAGCCAAACAACCGGTGCTTTCTGCCACTTTAGAGCAAGGGGAGCTGGTTTTTGACAAAGGTCTTCCATTTGATTCCTCTGTTGTTTACACTCCCGGGCTGATGGTGGTACAGTATGAGGCCAATCAAACGGCCAAGAGCTATTCCTGGGATGGAAATGAAAACTGGACCTGGCAATTGCTGGAAGATAGTCTGTTGATGTTCGGCAAGAAAGACACTCTTTTCGGCACCTACTCTCCAAATGCAATTCTGGTAAGTTCAACTGTAGATCCGGTTCCTACCGAATACACCTTTTTAAAAGTAGATGATAAGCTGGAGCTGGAGCATTTGAAACCTGGAACAAAGACGAATCTTAAGATAGACGATCATCCATTTGATAAACTAGAGCTTACTTTTGAGCAAGACACGGTTTTAACCGGACCCAATGAAATTGAGGGTTTAGAAATGTATCTCACCACCATTGGCCCGCTTCAAGTGATTGAATACTCATTTGATAAACCACTTGAGAAGGTGGAATTGGGCATTATTTACCTCTTCAGAGAAAGACGAAGAAAGTATAAAGGGCTCTTTTATCCTGTTGTCGATGACTTCCGCAAGCCGAGTTCTAAGGAGCTGGAAATCAGCATAAAATAATTCGATAGGGCGCAGAATCTTCTAGCTCTTTTTCCACATATCTTTGCGCCTCGTTTTATGTCGGTGATTCGCAAGGTGAGAGCGGTGGAAAAGATTTTCGCGGCCCTCGATAGTGAAATCAAAATCTTTCAAGGTACTTCTCAGATCAGTTGCCTTGCAGGTTGCGGCAAGTGTTGCTTCAAGCCGGATATTGAAGCTACCCCTTTGGAATTTCTTCCTCTGGCTTTCGATCTATTTCTTACCAGGCGAATTGATGAAGTCTTTGATGAGTTGAGCACTTCTGAAAAGGCCTATTGTCATTTGTTCACGCCTAAACCATTGAGTTTGGATAAAGGCTCTTGTGGCCAATATGTGCACAGAGGACTGATTTGCCGTTTGTTCGGTTACTCAGCCATGAAGACTAAAAATTCAGAGAGAAAGTACATTACCTGTAAGCCCATTAAGGAGAGTCAGGCCGAGAAGGTAGAAGCAGTGAATCGATCTTTGAAAGAAGGCGGCAAGGTGCCTTTAATGAGCGACTATTACTTTCAAATCCGTTCTATTGACCCCGATTTGGGTACCAACCGATACCCAATCAATGAGGCCATCCGCAAGGCTATAGAATACGTTATGGCCTATTATGCTTACCGCAGAAGGCCTCCTATTAGAAGGAAGTTGAGTGCATAATCTTTATGAGAAGGGTTATTCAGCATGAATATGACCGATGAACTCCCGTCTAAGTCATTCTGAACGCAGTGAAGAATCTTATCCTCTAACCATCGACTTGTAAGACTGTATAAGATGCTTCGTTCCTCAGCATGACTGTTAACGAAGGTTTTGTCGGTTATCTAACTGTGTTGCAGAAGCTGGCTGATGTTGAAATAGAATGTTGGGACCGATGATCTCCCGTCTAAGTCATTCTGAACCAAGAGAAGAATCTTAACCATTAAGAAAGACAAATATGGCTTGATAAGATGCTTCGTTCTTCAGCATGACACACAGAGGTAGTTGTGGACACTGAACAAAAAAAGGCCTTGACATTACTGCCAAGGCCTTTTCTGATTGATTGTTATTATTTCTTAGTTACCTCCGTTGGCTCTTTGCATTGGGTTAGAACCAGTAGATTGACCTCTGGCTGCACCACCACCAAATCTGAACAATTCAAACCTTGACGGTTGATTTGATCTAGGGAAGTAGTTGTTGTCTTCGTTGGTATCTGCAGTTTCTCTATAAGGATCGATTCTGATTTGAGCTACCTCCTTGTCCTTCATAAAGGCCTTGGTTACACTCTGCTCGTTCTTTCTCCAGATATAGGCCGGAATTCTCTCCACCTCTTTTGTTCCATCAACATAAGTCCACTCAATGATGATTGGCATTACCAAACCACCCTTGTTAGCGAAGTCTATCTGGTAGAAGTTTTTGTTGTCTCCCAAAAGGGCTTTTTCTTCTGCAGAAAGTGAAGCAGTGAATCTTTCATACGCTCTCTTAGACTCGTCAGTCACTTCGAACTGATCGTATGAGTAGTAGAAATCCTGTAGTTCCGGATCTTCCTCAACTAGGAACTTCAATCCTTCTTCACGGTTTCTTTGGTCAGCAACGTCAGTGTTTTCCAATTTATCCGCTTCAGCCATCATTGGGTACTCCACTTCAGGATTCTTGGTGTCTAGTTTGAACCACTTCACATCTTCAATAGAAATATCCACATTGTCGATGGTGAAGTACCAACCTCTAATGAACCAATCGATATCAACGGCTGATGCATCTTCCAGGGTTCTGAACAAGTCGTCTGGAGTTGGGTGCTTAAAGGCCCAACGCTGAGCATATTGCTTAAAGGCAAAGTCGAACAGTTCACGACCCATAATGGTCTCACGAAGAATGTTCAAACCTGTAGCCGCTTTAGCATAGGCATTATTACCAAAACCGATGATGTTTTCAGAGTTGGTCATAATTGGCTCTAACTGATCTTTTGGTAAAGCCATGTAAGGAGCAATTTTGTAAGCAGGGCCTCTTCTGTGAGGATAGTTATTGTCGAACTCCTGCTCAGTCAAATACTGCACGAAAGTATTCAAGCCTTCATCCATCCATGTCCACTGACGCTCATCAGAGTTCACAATCATAGGGAAGAAGTTATGTCCAACTTCGTGAATGATTACCCCAATAGCACCGTATTTGGTAGACTCAGAGTAAGAACCATCAGGAAGTGTTCTTCCATAGTTGAAACAAATCATCGGATACTCCATACCGTTAGAAGCTTCAACCGAGATAGCTACCGGGTATGGGTAAGGAATAGTGTATTTTGAATAGGTTCTTAGCGTATGCGCTACTGTTTTAGTAGAGTATCTGTCGTAGATGCCGTAAGCTTCTTTGGCGTAGTAAGACATTGCAATTGGAGTCTTGTCGCTACCATCGATTTTAGTAGCCATTGCATCCCAAACAAATTTTCTGGAAGATGTCCAGGCAAAATCTCTTACGTTTTCAGCTTTGTAGTGCCAGGTTTTAGTGGCAGAAGTTCCTTCTTTTTCGTTCTCTTTGGCTTCTTCCAAAGTCACGATTTTCACCGGCTCATCGAAAGTTTTCTGTGCAGTTTCCCATCTTTTTTGCTGCTCTGGTGTAAGTACTTCCTTGGCATTTTGCAACCAACCGGTAGAGCCCACAACGTGGTCGGCAGGGACAGTCATTTTCACATCGTAGTTACCGAATGTTAGAGCAAACTCCCCTCTTCCAGTAAACTGCTTGTTGTTCCAACCCTGAAAGTCTGAGTAAACAGCCATTCTTGGGAACCAGCCAGTAATGGTGTAGATGTAGTTTCCGTCCTCAGGGAAATACTCATGTCCACCTCTTGCACCAGACTCGCTTCTTGGAGTAGTGTTATACCACCATTTAATATTGAAAGAGATTTTATCACCCGGCTTAAGCACCTGAGGCAAGTCAATTCTCATCATGGTTTGGTTAATGGTGTGCTTTAGAGCACCGCCTTTGGCATCTGTTACTTCAGTAATGTGGAAACCCCAGTCATTGTCATGACCATCGAGGGCTTCAATCTGACCATAAGTCATTCTGGAGTTGATGCTGCTCGGATCGAATTTGTAAGAATCATTGTCAGGCTGTCTTACGTTCTCATCCAATGCCAACCAAAGGTAGTTCAATGGGTCTGGCGAGTTGTTGAAGTAAGTAATGGTTTCATAACCATCCAGTCTCTGATTATCATCATTCAGTGTGGCCTCAATTTTATAGTCGGCTTTTTGCTGCCAATACTGAGGTCCTGGTGCTCCAGAGGCACTTCTGTAGACACTTGGGTCGCGGAGCATGCGCTCCAATTGTTCAAATCGCTTGCCGTGGTTGCTAGTCTCTACCTGGGCAAAAGAGCTTCCACCCAGAATAAAAACAGCCACGAAAGCATAGATTATCCTTTTCATAGTAGTTCGGTTTTTACCAAAATTTAGTTTCAATCATTAAAGAAATTGCAATACCCGCAATGGCCGATGAAATCACCAAAATCCAATCGCGTTTTGACACGTTAAATAACCCCACGAAAACAAAGGAGGTTATCATAAAGAAGATCACAATAATGATCTGCCCTAACTCAAGCCCTAAGTTAAAACCTAAAAGCGGAGTTAGTATACTTTCTTCCCTTCCTAATAAGCTTTTCAGGTAATTAGAAAAACCTAAGCCATGAATCAGGCCAAAAAACAAGGCATAAAAATAATTGCTGCTGAATTTGGCCGGAGTAGATCCATGTTTCTTAACCAAGTTAGATACAGCGGTAACAAAAATGGTCACTGGAATAAGGAATTCTATGATATCAGTTCTGAAGTTCACCAGATTCATGGTGCTCAGCGCCAGGGTAATGGAATGGCCGATAGTAAAGGCTGTAACGAGAATAAGTACCTTCTTCCAGTCTTTGGCCTGATATATGGCGCATAGGGCTACCACAAAGAGAATATGATCATACCCTCTTATATCTAAAATATGTTGATAACCCAGTTCGAAATAAGTCGAGAATTGGCTCATTCTTTGCGAGAATTGTCGTTGCAGTTTTCTAAGGATTGCAATAATAAAGTTTAATTTTGAACCTGCATAGAAAAGAATTTGGCATGCATCTAAAGCTTACATCGGTGGTGGTTCTGTGGTGGATTGCACTCATGCATCCTTTTCACATTAGCGTGATGGATGCTGAGTATAATAACCAAAGCAAATCCTTGCAAATTAGTCACAGACTATTTCTTGATGATTTGGAAGAAGGGTTAAAAGACTTCCATGGTCTGGATTATATAGATACTGTAGAGCCTGAGAACCCCGAAAAGCTCGATAGTTTGATCAACAGCTATCTGCAAAAGAAGGTGTTCTTTGTTGTGAACGGAGAGGATAAGGAATTTGAATTCTATGGTTCAGAGTTGGAAGGCGATGCACGTTGGTGCTATTATGAAATTAAGAGTGTGGAAACTCTAAAGGAACTGGAAATCACCAATGTGGCATTGATGGATGTTTTTGACGATCAGCAAAACATTATGCACATTAAGGCCAAGGGCAAAATTCAAAGCTATAAACTAGACAAAGGCACCAAAGTCAAAACCTTCACCTTCTGATGTTCAAAAAACTTCTTTCGCTTTCGCTGCTTTCTTTAGGTATACTGGGTTGTTCTTTTGGCGATAAGTCTCAGGAACAAGCGACCACGCCACCATTGGTAGAGGCTGTGCCCAAGTTTGTAGACTATAAGATCAATAAGATTTACGAAGAACTAGGGCCTTGCAGTACAGACAGTACCACTAGAAAGTGCCTTATTGTCAACATTGAATATCCGGAAATTACGGGCGTTGTGAGCAACAAAGTGATGGCTAAGCTCAATGAGAATATTCAAAACGATATTCTGAGCTCTACCTTCCTTTCAGATACTCCAACGAATTTTCAGGGGCTTACAGCTGAATTGGAAACCGACTACAACAAGATCATTACCGATTTTCCAGACTACGATAACCCGTGGAATTTGGAGGTAAATTCAGACATTCTTTATCAGGATAGCCTTTTCATCAGCTTGGCGAGCACTATTTTCTCTTACACAGGAGGAGCTCACCCCAATTCAGGCCAATTGTATAGGAGTTATGATTTGAGAACTGGTGAGGCCATTGATCTGAATCAATTGCTGGTAGCAGGTTTTGAAAAAGAATTGAATGAGGCAGCCGAAATAGAGTTTAGAATGACCAAGGAAATTCCACCAAATGAATCCTTGGAAGACAGAGGCTTTTGGTTTCCTAACGATATTTTCGAGCTGAATCAGAACTTTGCCATCATTAATCAGAGCCTCATTTTCTATTATAATCCTTATGAAATCGGACCCTATTCTTTGGGTGCTACTGAACTGGAATTAAAGCTTACCGACTTTGTCAATCTAATAAAGGATGGAAGTGTGATTGAGAGTTACCAGACTAAGGATTAAAGGTGAACTCCTTATAAGCATCCCAGGTTTTTCCATTGTGCTTGAGAAGCCAATAGCTGTTTACCTCAAAGCTGGCTTTGAATTCTTTTGCTTCAAATTCCTTCCAGGCTTCATAAAACATAGGTTTGCGCAAATCCCTGAAAGCCACTGTTACATGCGGGTGAACCCCCCCAATATGCACTGCATGAAATAGATTTAGTTTCCTCTTGGTGGCCTCAAGTAATTCCATGTTCATGGCTTCCAACTCCTGTGAGGCTTTGGGTTGAATAAAGATGGTTCTGGGAGGAAATGCTCCGAATCCGTCCAATTCAACAGTGAACGGCTTGAAACTACTTGTTTGTGCAAGTACACTAAATAATCTTTCTTCTTTCCTCTCCTTCCATTGAAAAGGCATATGAAGCGTAATGTGCGCTGGAGACCTCAATGAAGCCTTTGACCTGTACTTCTCAACAAAAGATTCTTTGATGGCAGTAAGCTCTGAGGCTAATGGCTCTGGTGGAATAATGGCTAGAAAGTATCTGAATTCTCCTTCTTTCAATTTGACAATTGGTTTTGAATTGGTTTCCTAAGTTTTTAGTTTAAGCAGTAAATCAATAGCACATGAATATCTTAAAAAGAAATCTGCTCTTTGTTATTTCTCTTCCATTAGTTTTTTCCTGCGGTAACAACTCAAAATCTGAAAACTCATTAGACCAAGCCTCGAGCTATAAGCTGGAAATAGTAGATTCAGTTCAGGTAGATATTCTTGGCTCAGGCCTCTCTTTGGTTGATGTGCACTCTGAAACGGGAGATTTGTTAGTTATTCAACCTAACCCACCAAAGTTATGGGTGCTTTCTCAAGAAGGTGAAGTAAAACAAACATGGAGCAAAACAGGTGATGGGCCAGATGAGATTGGCTCTGTACTTCTTAGTGCAGAATTTTTTGGAGAAGATGTTGCAATGATGGGAAGAATGGTAGTAAAAATTTTTGATCATGACTTTAAAGCCAAAGGTTCTTTTAGACCAGACTTTAGTCCTTCCAGTATGGCTTATGCAGGCTTTAATCATCTTCAGGAGTTTAAAGAAGAAGGTTCTTCCCAACTAATCACATTTTTTGGAAAGCCTCAAACCAATAAGCATTGGGATACACCAGAGTACTACTATGAGTATAACACAGTGGATAAACTAGACCCTTCAAAACCATTAAAAGGTAATTTTAAACCACTTGGTAAACTTGAAAAAGATAGCCGTTTTATCGTTAGTGGCAGATCTTATTATTACATAAAACCAACTTTCGATATAAAAGGAAACAGTCTCATTTATGCTTACAACTGGGATACTGTCTTATATAAAAGGAGTTTGCCTAATGGGGAGTTAATCTCTTCTACACCAATTCCATTCGATGAGTTTTACCTAGATAAAGGTTGGACTATGGGTAAGGCCAGGCAGGAAATGAATTCTGGCAATGTTGCTCCCAGAGATAAAAGCGGAAGTGTTGAAAGAGTTTTTCAGAGCAACGGTTTCGATGTTGTTTTTTACCGGTCGGGTTTGACTCTTGAGACACTGCAGTCGATCACCCTTGATGGAATTGAGCGTTTCAGAGAAGAATTGAGACTTGATTATTCCAAGTATCTGATTCTAAAGGAAGGTAAAAGACTTAACAGCGATTTGAAAATGATAGAGAGGAGCTTACTTCCTTCTGTAGCCGATAATGAAGGGAATCTGTGGACCGTTCAAAATGTAAATGCTTTAGAAGAAGAACCAGACTTGATAACCTTTTACAAACTCAAAATTGTGCCTGATGAAAACTAGAATTGCATCATTTGCGGCCATTTTATCGGCCGTATTTTTATTGGGCTGTGGAGGTGGAAAAGATGAATCCGGTGAAACCATTTCCGGTAATTATAAGCTGGAGATAGTTGATTCACTTCAATTTGATATTCTAAGTAGAAGCTTATGGATAGTTGACGTTGATTCAATTAATGGAGATATGTTGGTAATTCAACCATCTAATCCGCCTAAGGCCTGGCTCTTTGATAAATATTTAAACATTCTGGAGGAGTTTGAAAAGCCGGATGGTGACCCAGAAGGTACTGGTGAGTATATTACTTCTGGTGCATTCTTCGATGGTGGAATCGCCTTAATGGGCCGTCATATCCTAAATATATATGATCGCAATTTTGGATTAAAAAAATCTTTAAGGCCACACTTTTCGCCTAGTTCACTGGTTTATGTTGGTTTCAAAAACCTGTTTGAATTCAGAGATCAAGTAGGCAATCCTCAGTTGGCAACCTACTTTGGAAAACCACAACTCGATATTTTTGGTGATAAGCCGGAGTTTTATGAGCAATTCAACCTGATTGATGTAGTTAATCCAGCGCTTTCGAATAGTTCAAAAGACACCGTATTTATTCCTTTTGGAGAGCTTACTCCCAATAGCAGATATTTAAAGGGTAAAGCATTTCATTTTCTGAGACCAAAGTTTGACGTGAAGGAAAACAAACTGTATTACGCTTTGAATGACGATACTACTTTCTTTGTTAGAAGCCTTCCTAACGGAGATATTTTGGAAAGTTATACCATCCCCTTCGATAAGTATATTCTTTCCCAAGGGTATTCTTTTGGAATAAAGGCGGTGGCTGAGCAGAATGAAAAGAGGGATAGGCCAGGACAAATAGAGAATGTATTTCACTCAAATGGCTTTGATGTGGTTGTCTACAATTCAGGTTTGAAAATGTCTGAAATGGCTGTTTATGAGGGCTCCGAGGATTTCTATGAAAGACTTGCCCATCTTGATTATAAGAAATACCTAATACTTAAAAATGGCGTAAGGCTGAATGAAGAACTCAAACTCGATGAGAGAGTTTATTATGTTCAGTTTGCAGATAATGAGGGTAATCTTTATGCTAGTCAAGATTCTCGCGTGCTCGATGAAGAGCCTGAAAAATACACCATTTATAAGATGAGAATTGTGGAAGACAATTAGGTTGGTATAAAACCAATCGCATTTTAGACCTTGGCACGAATTTCATTTTAGAGTATCTTCCACACTTTAACCAAAATCTAAAATGAAAAGACTTGCAATCGTCAACCTGCTGTTATTGTTGGCAGTTTCTGTATACGGGCAAAGCCTCAAGAGTCCCGATGAATTTTTGGGCTACAAACTAGGCACCCGATTCACCCCTAACTACAAAGTAGTAGACTACTATGAGTATGTGGCTTCACAACTATCTAATGTTACCCATTACAAGTATGGAGAAACCAATGAGTTAAGGCCATTGATTACCAACATGGTCTCTTCTCAGGCCAATATCGATAACTGGGAGCAGATTAGAACCGATAACCTTAAGCGTGCCAAAATGATGGAAGGAACTCCTTCCGGAGATAAGGTTGGTATCGTATGGTTAAGCTACAACGTTCACGGGAATGAGGCCAACTCCACCGAAACAGCCATGAAAACCCTTTATGAGCTAGCCAGACCTGACAACTCAAAGGCTAAGGCTTGGTTAGAAAACACGGTTGTAATTCTAGATCCATGTATTAACCCAGATGGTAGAGACAGGTATTCTAACTGGATTAACCAGGTAGCAGGAACTACTCCAAACCCACACCCAGAGGCTGCAGAACACAATGAGCCATGGCCGGGAGGTAGAGCCAATCACTATCTTTTCGA
>JABXIP010000258.1 GCA_013373005.1 Cytophagia bacterium
AGATGCTTCGTTTCTCAGCATGACATGCCAATTCAAACGGACGAAAGCTATATTATTTAGTCATCCTGAGTGTGCGAAGGATCCTAACCATAATAGGTTTCTCCCGAACCTACTCAGTGTAGTTTGGAACGACACTCAACCCATTCATTCTTAGCCCAAACCCAAAGTTTCTGTATATTCAACATTCAACCTTATTACTATGACACTGAAACGCAGAAATTTTCTAAAGACAGCCGGTGGGTTTGCAGCCGGTTTAGCCATTGCTCCCTATGCCTGTTCTTCAGGTGGAAACACAGAGACCATTGCCACCAAACCATTCGGTTTGCAGCTTTACTCTCTTAGAGACGATTTTCCTAAAGACCCCAAAGGAGTACTAGCCCAAGTAGCCTCTTTTGGTTATAAGCAAGTAGAAAGCTTTGAAGGTCCACAGGGTATGTTCTGGGGAATGACCAACAAGGAATTCAAAGCATACATGGATCAACTGGGAATGGAGATCATTGCCAGCCACTGCGATATAGACAATGACTTCGAGCGAAAAGCTGCTGAAGCAGCTGAGATTGGGATGAAATATCTCATCTGCCCATGGAGAAGCCAGGAGACACTTGATGGCTACAAACAAGCTGCAGCAGACTTCAACCTAAAAGGAGAAATCTGCAAGAGCAACGGAATTAGGTTCGCCTACCACAACCATGCTTACTCCTTTACAGAGTTGGATGGCGTTTATCCTCAAGACATTTTCATGAACGAAACTGATCCTGAATTAGTAGACTTTGAAATGGACATGTACTGGGTGGTAACTGGTGGCGAAGACCCGGTAGCCTGGTGCGAAAAATACCCGGGAAGATTTAAGCTTGGGCATGTAAAAGATAGAATAGCAGGTACGGATGAAGCCGAAGCGACTTGCACGCTCGGAACCGGAATGATAGACTACCCTACCATAGTACCGGCTGTTAAAAAAGCGGGAATGACTCACTTCATCGTAGAACAAGAGCGCTATGACGGAACTACTCCATTGAAAAGCGCTGAAGAAGATGCAGCATACATGAGTAAACTATCGCTTTAAGCATCTATTTTTTTACCGGGTATAAAATAACTGAAGACAGACCTAATAATTTAGGTCTGTCTTTTTGTTCAGATAGCTCTATGGTGTTATTATTGCCCACTATTCACCACAAGAGTAAATTTAAATGGTCAAAAACACACCAATCCTTCAGGTTAGGATTATATTTTTCATTGCCTTCCTACTAATTCATCCAACCATCCAAACCCTTAAGGCTCAGGAGTTTTATGTAGGGTTAAAGACAGGTTATGGTCAGTCTAGTTTTGAACATGACGGAACCTCATCATTCGCATTGAATTCAAAACAATTCTTGAATATTGCCCTCACATACAACTACAAGTTTTCGGATAAATATGGAGTGAACATTGAAACGGGTTTCTCCGACAGGGGTGTTGAAATTGACAATGCCGACCTTGACTATAGGCTGAACCTAGTTGACCTCCCTATTCTTCTGGATTACTATCCCGTACCTAGATTAAGACTGAACATTGGACCGGAAATTACTCATCTCATCAGCGCCATGAACAAGGCAAGTGATGGAACAAAAGAGAATATTACCGAAAGATTCGATAAAAAATGGGCAGTAAATGGCGCCTTTGGGGCCAACTATAACATTAGCTTCTTTCTAGATGCCGGCTTCAGGTACCACATTCCTTTTTCAACCATTTCTGAATCTGACGCAACACTCAATACTCAAAAAACAAAGAGCAGATATTTTCAATTATACCTGCTCTTCAAAATTGCGAATTGATTGACCCAACGATAGATTCAAAACCCACATAATTCTAAAAAACCAGCATTTCCTTAAGCTTCTCGACATATTTAATCATCTTAGAAATATGAATTGGGGATTTATTGGTTTCGGGAGAATTGCCCGAAAATTTCTTGAAAGTTTACAGGCTATAGAAGGCGAAGTTGCTTATGCATTTGCTTCCAGATCGAACGCAAAAGCGTTGGCCGAAGAGTTTCCAAAGGTAAAAATCTACTCTTCTTACGAAGAGCTCTTGGCAGACCCTGACATAGACATTGTCTATATCAGCACAACCCACAATTTTCATTGCCAAAACACTATTGATGCTTTGCGAGCAGGAAAACATGTAGTCTGCGAAAAGCCAATGGGCATCAATAGTAAAGAGATTGAGCAGATGATTTCTGTAGCCAAAGAAACTGGTCTTTTCTTAATGGAGGCCATGTGGATGAGATTCTTGCCAGGCTATCGGGAAGCACTTCGTTTAGCCAAGTCAGGAGCTATTGGTGAAGTAAAGTATATGACTGCCAGCTTTGGTTTCCGATCAATAGACAAACTCACCAAAGACGGAAGGTTACTCAACCCTGATCTGGCAGGCGGTGCATTGTTCGATGTAGGCGTTTACCCGCTAACTATTGCTGCCGACTTATTTGGATGGAAGCCAGAGTCTTTCGAGGTACAAGCTGAGATTGGTGAAACCGGAGTCGATGAGAGCATTCAGCTGCAGATGAACTATGGCAATAACCAAACAGCTCAGCTCTTTGCCAGTATTTCACTGGTTACGAATAAAGAAGCCTGCATCTACGGCACTGAAGGTTTTATAAGAATGCCTCTCTTCTGGAAATGTCAGGAGTTTGAAGTGGTAAGAGGAGAAGAAATTGAGAAAATATCCCTTCCTTTTATCAGCACCGGCTACGCTCACGAAATCGTTGCCGCTAGAGATTGTATTAAAAATGGGGAATTAGAGTCAAACCTTTTTACCTTAGAAGAGAGTTTAGCGAGCTCTAAACTAGTTGAGAACATATTATCAACCGTATTTAAGTAAGCAACATGCCGAAAGGTTTTCTAATAGATCAGGATGGAGTCATTTATGTTGAAAACAAGATGATTCCGGGAGCAGATAAGTTTATCAAAACGCTGCAAAAGGAGAATATACCCTTCACTTTTATGACCAATAATAGCCAGAGAACACCGCTCGATGCTGTTAGAAAACTGGCCAAAATGGGTATTCATGTAGAGCCTGAAAATGTCTATACCTCTGCCATGGCTACTGCTCATTTTATGGGCCAGCAATTTCCACAAGGTACGGCTTATGTTCTGGGAGAAGGCGGACTGATCTCCAGCCTTCATGAAAATGGGTTCACTCTGGTGCAAAACGACCCCGACTTTGTGGTGGTAGGTGAGGGAATCAACTTTACGTTGGAAATGGTAAGAAAAGCCATCGACTTTATCTTAGACGGTGCCAAGCTTATTGCCACTAACCTCGACCCTTCGCCACGCAAGCCGGGATGGAACAACTTAGGTATTGCCGGCATTGTGGCCATGATTGAAGCGGCTACCGGAAAGCAAGCCTTTTCCGTAGGTAAGCCTAGCCCGGTAATGATGCGCCAGGCCCGAAAACACATTGGTTTGGCCACCGATGAAGCTACTGTGATCGGAGATACCCTGGCTACCGATATTCAAGGAGGCGTTCAGGTAGGCTATAACACTATTCTTACCCTTTCAGGAATGTCTAAAAAAGAGGATCTTAACAATTATCCTTTTAAACCTGATATGGTAATCAATTCTATTGCCGATCTTACATTGCCTTTACCTTGGTGGTAGGCCATTCCGACTCATTTGTAAATTATCAACCCACTTATTTTTTAAAGGAATAGGCTAAGAGGCTTTATGGAACAATTAACCTTTCAAGGAAATACGCTTAGAATAGATAAAGAAAATGGTGCGGCAATTACGTACTGGTCTTGCCAAAAAAACACGCTGGAGGTAGCTCCGATCAACAACCAGAGTTATCATAAGTTCGAAGGCTCATTACTCTTCCCCTTCCCAAATCGCCTGGCTTCTGGCAGCTATACTTTTGAAGGCATAGAATATCAATTCGAACTTAACGATGGTGACAACAGGCCAAATGCATTGCATGGCTTAATTCATAGTGTGGAGTTCAGCCTTATAGAGAAGCTTGAAGACTCCATTCGTTTAAGGTATGAATATGAAGGTGAGTTAGCAGCCTACCCTTTTCCTTACACCTTTGAAGTTGAATACAAACTGACCAATAATGAATTGGAAATTGTAGGAACCGTTGTGAATACGGGGAGTGAAAATATGCCTTGCGGTTTTGGGTGGCATCCCTATTTCGATATTCAGTTAGCGGATCAGAGTCCTAAATTCAAACTCCAAAAGGCGAGCAAGATTGATGTTAATGACGTATTGATACCAACTGGAACCGAAGCTATTTATAAAACCTTTCAGGAGCTCAAATCAATTGAAGGCATCTCTCTGGACAACTGCTTCAGGCTTGAAAAAATTGAAGAAAGAAGTAGTTGCTTTCTCTCTTATCCTGGAATTGGTACGCTTGAAATCTGGCAAGATCATAACTTCCCTTTCATACAAGTATATAAACCCGATGAAAGAGCTATGGCTATTGAACCAATGACCTGTGGAATTAATGCCTTCAATACTCTGCAAGGGCTTAAAAAATTAAGCCCACAGGAAACGTGGGCTTTTAAAATGGGATTGAGGTTTTTCTAACCTACTCATGCAATACCATTAATGGCATTGGTATATCTAACACCATTTTTTTGGTGTGGCTTGTTTTACGCAGTTTTTCAAAGAACCCATGCTGTTTAGCAATCATAGCCAATAGCTCAATTTTTAACTCTTTGGTAGTGGCTTCCAAACCTTCTTCCACATCTTCGAATTTTCTAAAGTGGAAGGTGTGATTGGTGTTTCTAAGGTATTTTTCCATCCTTCGAGCTACATCAATCTGGTTTTTTATTTCAACAGCACCTGTGTCAATATGAATCACATGCATCTGAGCATAGAATGCTTGCGCCAGATCTACTACAATATGGATCAGGTCAGGATTAGGAACTGAGAGGAAGTCTCCCGCAATACCGATGTGAGTCATTTTAGTAATGTCCGCATCTTCTGGCAGGGCTATCACTGGGCAGCTCACACTCTTCATTACATGAAAAGCATTACTTCCGATAAGGGCTTTGGCAAATCCTGTAGCACCATGAGTACCCATAACAACCAGAGCAACCTTACCATCTGAATTCAGTTCATTTATTCCCTCATGCAAAGGGCCATACTGAATATAGACTTCATGATTTATTTTAGACAACAGAGGAAACTCATCAATCAAAGAGTCCATCTCCTTTCTGGCATCTTCTTCAAGCGTTTCAAAGCCGTAATCCATTCCCCCAACCGGAGCTCCTTCCGCAAAGCCAACCGGTACCATTACAGCATGATAAAGAACCAGGTCCATCTTCACACGCTCAGCAATTTTAATTGCATTTACCAAAGCATTCTTTGAACACTTTGAGAAATCTATAGGGACAACAATCTTTTTCATAATTACCTCCTTTGCTTTGAGATAATGAATGTCGTTACTATTCTACTCTTCCAATGTGATCTAGATCATGTTAAATCATGACATGCGTCAAGTATCTGATTCTGTGATCATTAATTCTAATCCTGACATTGCATTTCTCAAAATGACAACTGACTCTCAAGAAAATTGCCCTTTGCGTAATCAGAAAAGGCATTTTCAAAATGGAAAGGCATTTGAACTATCACCAGTGTGCAAACGCACAAATTTATGTTCAACTAAAACTTTGAAATATGTTAACCTGGGCAATTATATTCTTTATTGTAGCCATCATAGCCGGTTTGTTCGGCTTTAGAGGGGTGGCCTCAGCATCATCATCAATCGCAAGATTTCTATTCTTCATTTTTGTGGTGCTATTTGTGATTTCACTCATATTCCAATTGATAGGATATTAGAATGAGCAACACAAAAAAGGGCCGGAGTTAGAACTCCGGCCCTTTTTTGTTAGAACTGTTTTCCTCTTAGCTGTTATTGCCCTTTAAGAAATCCTCTACATCACTGTAAGTTTCTTCAGCCCAGCTCTTAGTGTCTTCCCAAGCCTCTTCTGTAGCATCAGCGATATCTTCTTTGGTTCTTTCTAAAGTAGACTTCTGGTTGAGCAAATCTTCCTTTTTCTCTCTCAGCGATTCAGCTGCATCCTCAGAAGCATCCTTTAGGTCATTGTTTACTTCCTGAATAGCTTCATCAACATCGTCAATGGTCCTATCTATTCTAGAAGTCAATTCTTCTTTTTCTTTTTCCCAATTCGAGCTATTGCCACCACAGGCAACAATTCCAATACTGAATAAAATGGCTATTAAGGTTATGCTTAGTTTTCTCATGATTTTATATGTTTTGTTTGACCATGATAGTTCAAAGGCCATACCAGCAGACTATGAGTTTATTCTTCAGGAGATTCACCCATCTTCAAAACCACCTTAATTACCTGTTAAACAATTACTTACGTCAAGCACTTTATTAGATGTAGTGGGAGCAATATTTCCCTCGTTCTACTTCTGGAACTCTAAAAATGAAATTGATTTTGTCAATATGGTGGAGAGACCCTCTGAACAAGGCCCTTAAACCCAATAGTATGGGGTTTTGTCAATTGGTCTATTTATTGAAATGTTAGGGCTAGATATATCTAATTAACTGAAAATAAAAAATATGAAACTGATTGAGACATTTGGACACAGAAAGACAATACCGGAAGAAATATACTTTCCAACACTCAAAACCCTTTCACATTATCCTGATCTGAAAAACACTACCATTATTTTCAGGTTTAAAAAGCCGAATAACAAGACGATAATGAGTGCTCAACCTGTGGTGAAAACCATGTTCGGTGTTTTAAATGAAAGAGCTTATTACGTGAATATAAGTCGCTATATAAAGCTGGGATCCGATAGCTTGCTGATTGAAGAATTACCGGAGGATGTACTCATTGGATGGTTAGGACACGAATTGGGTCATGTAATGGACTATCATCACAGATCTGTACCGGGTATGATCTGGTTTGGCCTTAATTATTGGCTCTCGAATCACTTCATTAAAGGTGCGGAAAGAAAGGCCGATGAATACGCTGTGAAGCACGGTTTGGGAGATCAAATTATGCAGACTAAGAATTACATTCTAAGCCATGCAGAAATACCTCAAAAGTATAAGGAGAAAATGAGAAAGCTTTACCTCTCACCAGAAGAGATTATGCAGATGGTAGAAACCAATCAACATAAAAACATCAAGCCGGCTCTTTAGAATTCAAGAAAGACTCAAATGCTTTGAGAGATTCTTCATCCATCATTCGAGGGGTCTTTACCTGACCACCTTTTTTCTTGTTCTCAGCATTCCAATCATGGAAATCCTGTGCCTTAATAAGCTGTACCTCGATACCCTTTAATGCTTTTGATCTGGCCACTTTATAGTTCTTGTTCTTCGATTTCAATACTTCATCTAGCTTCTCTTGTACTTTACTCTGATCAGCCTTAGAATCATCCGAGAGTCCCAAAAACCATTGATGATAAAAGTCGCCATCTCTTTTAACTGCCCCAACTGTGAACTCAGGAATCTGTATACCAAACGAAGCTTCCAACTCCTGAATAGCTTCGCTCATTTTAGCCACAGAAAGCTGAGAGCCAACAACGTTTAAAAAGTGTTTGGTTCGGCCGGTAATCTTAATTTCTGCATGCTCAAGGCTGGTGAATTTAATGGTATCGCCTATACTGTAACGCCACGTTCCACTCACTGTGCTGATTAGCATAGCGTACTCATCACCTTCCTTCACCTCACCCAATGAGAGTGCCGGTGCATCCGGAATAGGGCTCCCATTCTCATCAAAATACTCTTCTTTAAAAGGAACAAACTCGAAGTAAATACCCGAGCTAAGAGAAAGCTGCATGGCCATCTGCTCGTTGGGTCTCGATTGAAAGGCCATAAAACCCTCGGATGCCAAGTAGGTATCTAAATAGAGCATTGGCTTGGAAGTTAGTGCATCGAAGCTTGCCCGATAAGGCTCAAAAGCCACCCCACCGGAGTTGTATACCATCAAGTTTGGCCAGATATCATGAATGCTCTCAGCCTGATTATGCTCAACCACTTTCTGGAGCATCAGCTCTATCCATGAAGGGATGCCCGAAATAGCGCCAATATCCCAATTGGGAGCCTCTTTGGCAATGGCCAATACACGCTCATCCCAATCATCAATACTGGCTATTTCTTCTCCCGGCTTATAATATCCCTTGAACCAAAAAGGAATATTACTGGCACTAATTCCGCTTATTTCTCCTTCGTAGTGTCCGTTTACTTCCTCTAAGTCTGTACTACTTCCGAGCATAAGAATTTGCTTTTCAAAGAAGCTATCTGGCAAATCATGCTCTGAGAGACTTAGAATTTGTTTCAGCCCTGTTTCACGAATGGCTTCTATCATTTCTTCGGTAACAGGAATTCGCTTGCTCTTGTCTCCTGTAGTTCCGGAGCTCAGCGCGAAATACTCTGGTATCCCCGGCCAAGTTACATCCTTCTCTCCCTCCACCGTCTTAAACCACCAGGCGTCATGCATTCTGTGATAGTCAAAGGCAGGAACAGCTTTTCTAAATGCATCAACTATAGTATTGTTTTCCAGCAAGCTTTCGAACTGATAGTATTTTCCAAAAGCTGTATGCTTGGCTCTTTCTAACAGCATATTGAGCACCTCCGATTGAAGCTCTTCAGGTGTCTTGCTCTCTTCGGCAATATGGCCACCCAAATCGATAGCTCTCTTTATAATCTTTCCTAGTAATGGCATAAGTCAATTTTTGATTGTGTGAATTAGTGTCCAAAGTTCAAGCCAAAGCCACTCTAAAAATGGATGCTGATTTCTCAGAATGATAAGCAAAACAGCCAATTATTGACCAGAATAATTAGAAATAAGGGGTTTTTGGAATTGGTCTGCTTGTTGAAACACATCAGGCACATCATTATAACAATGTGACCAAAACAATGTTGGCGTTAACCTTAATATTTTTAGCAATCAGCCTCATTTCGGCAAAGTTTGCTTTTCAGAGTCGCCATGTGCGTACCCCGAAATGGCCAAGGTTTATATTCTTCATTTTTGCCACTATGCTTCTGGCCACGGTCTTTATTGAAATGCTGAAAATGTAAAAAGGCCCATTGACATAATCAATGAGCCTTTTTACTAATTGAATTTCATGACTATTCGTACTTAAGTCGCTCAGCAGGATTAGCTGTAGCAGATCTTAAAGCATGATAACCTGTGGTAAGCATGGTAATCACAACAGTCGATAGAATCACTATAATGAACACTGCAGGTCCAATGGTGTAATGGAACTCAAAGCTCTTCAACCAGTCTTCACCAAAGAACCAAGCACCAATACTGGCCGGAACTGCGGCAATAAGTACGAGCTTCACAAAGTCACGAACCAATAGCCCGATGATACCCTGAGTTTTGGCTCCAAGTACCTTTCTAATACTCATTTCCTTAGCTCGCTGCTCTGCAGTGTAGGACGCCAAACCTAACAGACCCAAACATGCAATGAGAATAGTCATGAGAGAAAAGCCCAGGAAAAGCTGACCCCTTAGCTGATCAGTTTCATACTGCTCCATAAAGTTTTCATCGAGGAAGGTAAACTCGAACGGCAGAGTTGGGAATACCTCTTCCCAAACTGACCTCACACTGGCAATCGCTTCTGTAATATTTCCTTCAAGCCTGATCATGGCCGCTCCATTATTCCTTCTTGGAAGAAACATCAATGGCTGAATCGGATCATACAATGATTGTTGGTGGAAATCCTTCACCACACCAATTACAAGGGATGGAATACTGTCATTTGTCACCTGAACTCTTCGACCTAACGGCTCGGCCCAACCCATTCGCTCCACCATGGCTTGATTTACAATGACAGCACGCAGAGAGTCTGATGGATATTCTCGAGAGAAGTTTCGGCCTTCGGCAAATTCAATACCCAAAGCCGGGAAGAAATCATAGTCGACTCTATAGTTATCAAGCCCCTTTTCTTCCATCACACCTTCAGCATTTTCTATACTGTAAATCTGCTTTCCGGTACCATTACCGGGAGCAGTGCTGCCCGTTGCTACAGAAGTAACATTAGGACTCTGCATCAGCCTGTTTTGCAATACCGGCCATTGATTTCTTGTCTGCGGATTATTTAGGCTAATCTGTAATACTTGCTCTTTATTGAAGCCCAAATCCTTATTCCTCACATACTGCATCTGGTTGTGAATAACCAAAGTACCTATAAGCATAAATATGGAAATAGCGAATTGAATGGTAACCAACGACACCCTAAGTAGCTTACCACCTGTTCTGCTACCTCCACCTTTCATTACATCGACAGGTTTGAAGGAAGAAAGAAAGAATGCCGGGTAAGCACCACCTAATACTCCCGTAATCAGTAGAATCGCTAGCAGAGAGAGCAGAATGTTTGTGTCCAATAGGTTTTCAGCACTAAGGCTGGTACCCAACATATTATTCATGGATGGCACAATCAGTATCACAATAACAATACTCAATACCATTGAAATAAAGGTGATTACTACCGATTCAGACAAAAACTGACCGACCAAACTACCGCGGTTAGCGCCCATTACTTTTCTAATACCCACTTCCATAGATCTTCTGGTAGACCTGGCAGTGGCCAAATTCATATAGTTAATACAGGCAATGATGATGAGGAACAGACCCACACCACTGAAGATGTAGACATACTCCATATCTCCAGTAGGAACTGGCTCCCCTTCAAACTCTGAGGTAAGGTGAATATCTTCCAATGGCAGCATTTCATACTGCACCTTGATGCCCATTCGCTCGAAAATGACATCTACATGATTGACCAAAATTTCATCAAGCTTCGGCTGAAAGTCTTCAGGGGTTACGTTAGGTTGAAGCACCACATAAGTATAGATATTAAAACCTCCCCAGTTTCCGACACCAGCCGGGATAACGGTTTGTGCTGAGATCATTACATCTATCATGATATGAGAATTGTCGGGCATATCCTTAAAAACACCTGTTACTTCCAAAGTTCTATCCCCATCTGTTTTTAAGGTTTGTCCTATGGGATTTTCTCCTTTAAATATTTTTTTGGCTACCGTTTCATTGAGCACTGTTGCATTGGGTTTATCCAAAGCAGTTTCCCTATCACCTGCAGTGAATTCAAAATCAAATACATCGAAGACCGTTGAATCTGCGTAGTAGACATTCTCCTCGAAATAATTTATTTGCTCCTTCTCCAATCTGGTTCTTCCCTGAGGTATGAAACGAACATATTGCTCTACCTCAGCATATTCTTGCTTGAGCATATGACCCAGCGGCAACTGTGTTACTGCCCACTTGAATGAGTTGTCGGGCTCGGCAATGTTGGAAGAGATACGATAGATTCTATCACCTTTTTCGTGGTAATTATCGAAACTGGTTTCGTAGAAAACGTAAAGTAGAATAAATAAGCTGGAAGCAATGCCAACTGTAAGACCAATGATATTAAGGGCTGTATACCCTCCCTGCCTCCTCAGACTTCTGAGGGTGACCTTTAGATAGTTTTTTAACATGACTGTTTGTTGAGTTCTTGAAATAGCAATTTAAGCAAATAACGTAAGTAGTTACTCATTGGTTAGTTAACCAGTGTTAACCATTGAAGAAAGCGACATTCTTATTCCAATGAATTAATACCTATTTTGAGTTAATTTGATTAAAGATTGTTCCCGACTTCAGCATATGAGCGACCACATCAATCCCAAATATCCTGACATTCCCTATCTCCGGGCAAAAGCAAAAAAGCGTATTCCCGGCTTCGCTTTTGATTATCTGGATGGAGGTTGCAATGCCGAAATTAACCTCGACCGAAATACCCGGGAGATTAGAGAGGTTCAGCTTAAACCTTATTACCTGAGAGACTATCAGGACATTAGTATGGAAACGGTGTTGTTCGGAAAGAAATATTCAGCTCCGTTCGGAATCTCTCCCATTGGCCTTCAGGGAATGATTTGGCCAGGAGCCTCGGAAATATTGGCGAAAGCAGCTTTCGAAGAAAACATACCCTTTATACTCAGCACGGTTGGCACTGCCAGCATTGAAAAGATTGCGGAAATTACGGAAGGTAGTGCCTGGTTTCAGCTCTATCATCCCGTAGAAGATTCCTTGAGAGACGATCTTTTGAAAAGAACTGCAGAAGCCGGAATAGAACTATTGGTCATTTTGGCCGATGTTCCCTCCTTCGGATACCGATCTAAGGAAATCCGCAGCGGACTGGCTATTCCACCC
>JABXIP010000389.1 GCA_013373005.1 Cytophagia bacterium
GTAAAGGATATGGTAACTGCCAAAGAGTACATCAAATCTAAAGATGTGACTTTGATTGGGCCAAACTGCCCGGGAGTTATCACTCCAGATGAAGCTAAAGTAGGTATCATGCCTGGTTTTGTATTCAAGAAGGGTAGAGTAGGTTTGGTGTCTAAGTCAGGAACTTTGACTTATGAAGCTGCTGACCAATTGGCTAAAGCAGGCTTGGGCATCTCAACGGCTATTGGTATTGGTGGCGACCCAATCATTGGTACACCAACCAAAGACGCTGTTCAGCTATTGATGGAAGATGATGAAACTGATGCTATTGTAATGATTGGTGAGATTGGTGGTAACTATGAAGCCATGGCTGCAGATTACATTAAAAGTACCGGTAACAAGAAGCCTGTTGTAGGATTCATTGCTGGCCAAACAGCACCTCCGGGTAGAAGAATGGGTCATGCTGGAGCTATTATTGGTGGAGCAGAAGATACTGCAGAAGCTAAAATGAGAATTATGGCTGAGTGTGGAATTCACGTGGTTAAGTCTCCTGCGGATATCGGAGAGACAATGGCCAAAGTGCTTAAAGGATAAGAGAAAATAAGATTGATAAATGAAGGGGCTTTTTAGTCCCTTTTTTTGTGCCTAGAAGAAAAGGATAAAGATGATTACAGCGATGAGTACCAGAACTTCAAATGAAGCTGAAACTTTGGCGGCTAGTTTGGAAAGGGCTGTTAATGCTTTTTCAGTCATGGTTTTCAGGGTTTAGAGGTAAACGGGAACTACCTTCTGCAGTTCCCGTTTCCAAGAGACTCAACTAAATCAGACTACTATATGAATCTTTACTGACGATATAAAGGTCATACACTGCAGCTCGTGTCTCAATACCCGAAACTTGGTATTTTTTGACTTTTTTTGAGTCCGTTATCAATAGTTTGGTTGAAGACTTTTTAATGCGTCAACGTCACTACATAATTACCAGGAACCCCAGCAGCCACATTCTGATCTGTTTTCAAAAAGTTGAAAACAATTCTGGTGCTGGTTAACTCGGTAATGGTAATAGACTTTCCGTTGCCGGTTGTTACCTGATTATCCGTTGTACCAACCCATGTCCAGGTTCCGGTTGCCGGAAATAAACTACCTGCATTGGTTGTCGTAAAGGTTCCATTCTCAATATCAAGAGAGAATCCATCATATCTGCTGGATACGTCTCCACCGTCTAGCATAATAGAACCACCGTTGGCTATTGTCCAGTTGGCTTCCAAAAGTGCCTGTGCCACTTCTTGAGGAGTTTCCTCCGGAGGAGATGGATCATCACCACCTCTACAAGAGGCGGTGATGATTACTATAAGGATTCCAAAGAAGACTTTCAGAACACTGTTAAATGTGTTTTTATTCTCAATTTTCATTTCGCTACTATTTAACAATGATCAACTTCTTAACGGCATTGCCCTTTTCTGAACTAACTCTGATCAGGTAAGTACCTGCAGGGTATGAACTCACGTTCACTTCTACCTTGCTTTCTTGTACCTTCTCTTTTCTCCAAACGGCATTACCATTCATATCTACTATGGCCAGGTTAGGTTGAACCTGAGGTATTCTTGTCAGGTCGATGGTAACCATATGCTGTGCCGGATTCGGATATAGACTCACTTCGCTACTGTCGATGATATCGTCATCAATGGCAGTTACAATGGTTCCTTCTCCGGTTATGTTCACTCTGGTTTCTCCAACCGTTGATTGAATTACCATTTCACCCGCATAAGTTCTGGCTTCAGAAGGAGCAAAGGTTACTTCCACATCAGTAGAAGCGCCTATGGCAACTGTGAAGGCAGTCATATTTGCAGTGTAACCTTCAGGCATAGCGATGCTGGTTACTTCAATGTCAGTATCACCAGTGTTTTCCACTGTGAAACTCAATGTTGAAGTTTCTTCAATATCGGTTGTTTCAAAGGTCAGGCCACCAATATTGGCTATGCTTGGCTCAGAAACATTGTTCACATTAATGGTGATAGACTTATCGAAGCTGGCTCCAGCCGCATCAGTAGAGGTAACCACCACTGTGTAGCTAGCCTTCGTTTCGAAGTCAATGTCTGAAGCTGTGATCAAATTAGCACCGTCAATTTCGAATGAATCATTATCGTCCGTTCCTGCAGCAAGACTATAGGTGAATGTATCACCGTTGTCTTCGTCAGTGGTCGATAGTGCTCCAACTACCGATCCTATAGCCACATTTTCATCTATAGTTGATGTAGCTATTGAAATGGCTGTTGGTACTTCATTGACGTTGGTAACTGTAATGCTAAGTGCTTTTTCATAAGAAAGGCCACCGGCATCTTGAGTTTTTACTCTTACAGAATAAGACGACTTACCCTCAAAGTTGAAACTACTTTTAGCTACCAGTTTACCAGCACTAATATCAAAGCTAGCATTGTCGGTATCTCCAGTTCCTGACACCAATGAGTAGGTAAATGAATCACCATTATCTGGGTCGGTACTGCTCAACGTTCCTATTTCAGTATTAGCCCCTGCATTTTCAGCAATGCTCAAATTACTTGAAGCCAAAGCTGTTGGTGCTTCATTCACATCGCTTACCGCAACAGTGAAGGTTTTCTCGTAAGAGGCTCCTCCAGAATCTGTTGTTTTCAGTCTGATGCTTAGTGTAGCTGCCGATTCAAAGTCGATAGCTCCTGCAGAAACTAATTCACCATTGCTGCTGATGTCGAACAGTTCATTGTTATCAGATCCGCTTCCCGCAACTAGTGTGTAAGTGAAGCTATCTCCGGCATCAACATCGGTTGAGCTGAGTGAGCCAATTACTGTTCCTGCAGCGCTGTTTTCAGCAATAGCTAAAGCCGATACTGAAAGGTCTGTTGGCGTGTCGTTCACATTGAGAACTGTCAGAACAATGTCATCAGTCACAGTAGCCCCATCAGGGTCGGTGGCTGTAATGGTTATGTTCACGGTTCCTACGTCATCATTAGATGGCGTACCTGTAAATCTGTTGTTGGTGGCATCAAAAGTCAACCAACTTGCGCCTGTAAAGCTTGCAGAAAGCGTAAGGTTATCACCATCCACATCATTGAATACGCTAGAGGCAATGAGCGAACTCAACAATACATCTTCTGTAGCGGTAATGTCTGCTGCCGGAGAAGAAACTTCTGGGGCATCATTTACATTGGCTACACTGATTGAATATTGCTGTCTTACACTTCCTCCTGAACCATCGCTTGCAGTTATGTAGAAGGTCGCGCTTCCAACATTGTCATTGGTAGGTGTACCAACCAAGCTACCGCTGCTTACAGAAATCCAATCAGGATTGCTTTCCAAAGTGTAACTCAAAGCGTCTCCATCCACATCGCTGAATAAGCCTGTTAATGCCAGCGTATAGGCGGCATCTTCAGTGGCATTGGCAATGGTGGTAGAAGAAACTGTAGGAGCATCGTTCACAGACAGAACGGTTACCGCGAAGGTTTGCGTTGCTGTGAATTCACCGTCAGTAACATTTACCGTGATGCTTGTATTACCAGATGCATTGGCAATGGTATTAGCAGACAAAGTAATTCCTGAAGCACTTTGGTTGATGGCAATGTCTGAAGATGCAATAACTGATTCATTAGAAGATGTAGCAGTGAATTGCAAATTAGAGGCATCGGTATCAATATCAGCAAAGGTTAAGAATACACCTGAAAGCTGGCCATCCTCCTGAATGCTCTGGCTGCTGGCAGAACCCAAAGTAGGGGCATCATTCACAGGGCTCACGACAATGTCGAAAGATGTGAAAGATGATTTGCCATTGGCAGAAGCGATTAGGAATAGGCTTTCTGTTCCATTGAAATTGCTTGCCGTATTTAACACCAGGTCAGTTCCACTTACCGAACCTGAAAGCTGACTCAACCCACCTACTACATAAGTGAAGGTTGCATTAGCATCGTTGGTATCGGTAAATACCCCTGAGAGATCAATCGTGTAAGAAGCGAAATCTTCATCTACAGCCACATTTTGAATGCCTGTATTAGTGATTTCTGAGCTATTGGTTTGAACACTGAATGTTACCGTTTGAGTTACTGATAACTCTCCATCGCTCACTGTGAAAGTCACATCTTCAGCACCTGACTGACCCGCAATAGGTGTAACGGTTAGATTTTTACCACTTACCGCCAGAGTAAATAGTGATCCTGTTGCGTCATTGGTTATGGTCAGATCTGCATCAGCAGTTTCCACATCATCGAAGTAATTACCCATATCAATTACATATGCAGGAAGTACATCTAGCATAGTTTGAGCAGGAATAGTTGCGGTAGACACAGGAGCATCATTCACAGCATTGACTGTTAAAGCGAAGGTCTCCGCAGTCGAAACTGATGTGCCAGTACCTAGTCTATCATCAGCAGTTATGCTGAAGTTGATTACTCCATTATAGTTAGCTGCTGGTGTTACCGTCATGATGTTTCCAGTGATAGAAACAGTTGCCGCACCCTGCACATCTGGAGTAGCTCTGTAGGTAAATAACGGCACTGCGGCATCTACATCGGAAGCGGACAGTGTATAGGTGAAGACATTATCTTCATTCACTGACTGATCGTCAATAGCAGCCATTATTGGTGCATCGTTTACAGGGGCAATAGTAACCTCAAATGTTTCGAACAAGGAGTAACTTTCTTCAGTACCTACTTCTTCAAGCAATACGGAAATGCTTACTGTTCCTGTATAATCTGCTACCGGAGTAAGAGTTACTTTTCCATCGGCTACAGAAACGGCCACTTTGCTAGGTTTAGAAGAAGTTGCGGTAAGAGTTACCTCGTTATCTACATCTCCAAAAGAAAGTGTTAC
>JABXIP010000305.1 GCA_013373005.1 Cytophagia bacterium
GGTTTAGCTATCGCTATCGAAAGAATCATCAGCTTAAACCTTTCTACAACTAACACTTCTAAACTTTTGAGCAAAGTTGAGGACGCTCTTGAGTCAGGAGGAGTTGAAGCTGCTAAAGAGGTAACTAAAAGCACTAGAGGCCCAGTTGCATCAATCTTTACTCAAGGTTTGATGAGAATGTCAGAAGGTATTGAAATGGTTGAGAAATCAGTTATTGCCTACGGATCTGTGGAAATGGGTAGATTGGAAAGAGGTCTTGTTTGGATTTCACTTTTCATCTCTCTTGCTCCAATGCTTGGTTTCATGGGTACTGTAATTGGTATGATTGGTGCATTCGATGCTATCGAAGCTGCTGGTGATATCTCTCCTTCACTTGTTGCGGGTGGTATTAAAGTAGCCCTTTTGACTACAGTAGGTGGTTTGATTGTTGCGATTATCCTTCAATTGTTCTACAACTACTGTGTATCTAAAATCGATTCTATTGTAAACTCAATGGAAGATGCTTCTATCTCATTGGTAGACCTATTGGTTAAGCATAACCTTTCTAAGTAATTTCCACCCTAAAAGACATTTAATATGGATCAGGAACAGTGGGTAGATATAGGACTTTATGCCTCATACATTCTGCTAGGAGTGGCTGCAGTAGCCGCTATAGTAATGAACTTGGTTAATTCTTTGAATAACCCTAAGTCATTGCTAAAAAGTGGAATCGGCATTGTCCTTCTTGCAGTTATTTTCTTCATTGGTTATTCAATGGCTCCTTCAGAGTTTGGTGCTACAACCGCGAAAGCGTTGGAGTCAGCTAGTATGGATCCTACCAGTGAGAGTTCGGTGACCGTCTACAGACTTGTAGGTGGTGCTATGACAACTACTTTAGCACTTGTTATTATTGCAGTGGTTGGTCTTATTTATTCATCAGTTGCAAGAATTGTAAAATAAAATTATGGCTAGAAGTAAAAACAAAGGAAGTCAAGAGGTGAATGCGGGCTCAATGGCCGACATCGCATTCCTACTTTTGATCTTCTTCCTTGTGACTACGCAAATTGCCACCAACAAAGGTTTGACTCTGTTGCTTCCTCCTAAAAATGAGGATGACGAGCCATTGGAGATCAAACAAAATCAGAAAAACGTATTCAAAATTCAGATCAACTCGGCTGATAGACTTCTAGTAGAAGATGAGCCAATGGAAGATGTTGGTATGATTAGAGATATGGTTTATGACTTTGTTTTGAACTTCGGAAACCCTAGCAGCACGAAAAAGGGATCTGATAATGTGAGTGATCAGGATGTGTACAATACACTTCCTGCTTCAATGAAATCTTACATCTCTAGAAACCTTGGTTCAGATGAGTCATCTGATGGACCTGGAGCAGCTATTGTTTCGCTTAAGGCAGACCGTGGTAGTAGTTACGAGATATTCATTCAAATTCTGGATGAATTGAATGCTGCTTATAACAGGATTTATGGCGAAAGGGTTGGTTTAACTGATGAGGAATTCAGAAAGTTGAATAGAAATGACCCTAAAGAAAAGGAATTGTACGATAGAGCCAGAAGTGGTATTCCTAAGGCAATTTCAATAGCAGAACCGTCAAGTCAAGGAGGTTAATATGTCAAAGTTTAAGAAAAAGAGTCAATCCAGTCAGGATATCCCTACAGCGGCTTTGCCTGACATCATCTTCATGCTTCTTTTCTTCTTTATGGTAACTACCGTATTGAGAGAAACTGAGGTAAAGGTGGAACAAAAGATTCCAAGAGCTGAGCAATTAGTGAAGCTTGAGAAGAAAAAGCTTGTGACCTACCTCTATGTTGGTAAGCCAAAAGATAAATCAATGGGTACTGAATCATTGATTCAAGCCAACGATGCTTTTATTGGTATTGATGGTATCATTAACTGGATCAACCAAGAGAAGTCTAATTTAAATGAGGCTGAAAGAGATCAGATTACCGTTTCAATGAAAGTGGATAATGAAACTAAAATGGGTATCATTGTTGACATTCAAACGGAATTGAGAGATGCAAATGCTCGTAAGATCATGTATGCTACACCTCAGAAATCAGAGGATAACTAAACTAAGCGAATAACTTACTAAACTGAAAAAAGAGACTGTTGCGACAGTCTCTTTTTTTTGCCTAATTTTCTGAAATGCAAGAGCCAATTCAATTGAATGATAAGCGCACAACCAATGGTTGGTGTATGTATGACTGGGCTAATTCGGTTTACTCCTTAACTATTACCACGGCTATTTTCCCTATATACTATGAAGCTGTAACCACTGCCGATGACGGAAGCAAGCTGGTTAACTTCTTTGGTTGGTCTTTGCCGAATACAGTGCTCTATTCTTATGCACTAAGCGCTTCATTCCTGATTACAGCACTACTTATTCCATTACTCTCCGGTATGGCCGACTATTCCGGTAGAAAGAAGTTATTCTTGAGGTTCTTTGCCTATTTCGGAGCATTGGCCTGTGCTGGAATGTTCATGTTTACGGGCGAGAACGTTGAGTTTGGCATTCTAATGTCTGTATTAGCCAGTATTGGTTACTCTAGCAGCTTAGTCTTTTATGATGCTTTTTTACCCGAGATTGCAACTGAAGATCGTTTCGATAAGCTAAGTGCAAAGGGCTATTCACTCGGATATTTAGGTGGTGTAATTCTGTTGATTATCAATTTGTTGGTTATTCAAATGCCTGGTCTGTTTGGTATTCCTGATGGTACACTTCCCTCGAGAATTGCATTCGTTACAGTGGCCATATGGTGGGTGGGTTTTGCCAGCTATTCGCTTAACAGACTTCCTTCTAACCCATTTAACAAGAAGGCTGAAGGAGGTTGGTTGTTGAATGGCTATAGAGAACTATCGAAAGTTTATAGCCAAATCAGACGCTTACCTCAGATGCAGAGGTTCGTTTTAGGCTTCTTCTTTTACAATGCAGGTGTACAAGCAGTGATGTACCTGGCCTCTTTGTTTGGTGCCAAGGAGCTCAAGATGGAGACTGGAGAATTAATCATGACTGTGCTCATTATTCAATTGGTAGCTATAGGTGGTGCCTATGCTTTTGCACACCTTTCTAAGCTGAAAGGAAATATCTATTCTATTGTGACGATGATCCTCATTTGGATATTTGTGTGTGTACTCGCCTTCTTCGTTAATGCTAGTATTCAATTCTATGGATTAGCATTCCTCGTAGGCTTAATTATGGGAGGAATTCAATCATTATCAAGGGCGACTTTCTCTAAACTCATTCCAAAGGATACCACTGACCACGCTTCCTATTTCAGCTTTTATGATGTAACCTTCAACGTATCCATAGTTTTCGGAACATTGGCATATGGGATGATAGAACATCTTACAGGCAGCATGAGATACAGTGCGCTTGGTCTCTCAGTTTTCTTTATCATAGGATTCTTACTGGTTCGAAGAACAAAGATGCAATCAAGTACTACTAACATAGCCAAGTAGGACCTTTCGCAAACGTTTGCAAAGACGTTGGTCAGTCTATCTGAATGATTCCAAGCGGATTTTGCTTAACATTGAGAATCAATCACTTGAAGAATTGGTTAATAACGAAATTGCCATTTTTCGAGTCTTGAATTTGATGCTATGGAAAGACTGCTCACCTTCATTTTCCTTTTACTCTTGTCGGTTTCTGTCTCAGGCCAGATAGTGACCATAGACCCTTCAACTGCTACAGGAGACGATGAAATAACAATCTTTTACGATGCTAGTCAGGGAACTGGTGGCTTAGTAGGTGCTTCAAAAGTATATATGCACTCTGGGGTGGTTACCGATGGCCCAACGGGTACTGATTGGCAAAATGTTATTGGTAATTGGGGCAGTGATGATGGTGTCGGCCAAATGACCAAAGTGGATGGAGAAGATAACAAATGGAAGATTTCAATCGGCAAGCCTCGTGATTATTACAACGTTTCTTCCAGCACAGCTATTTTTAGGCTCTCTATGGTCTTTCGAAATGCAGATGGATCGGCTGAAGGTAAAGGAACTCCGGGTTCTTTTTCAGGTGGTACAGTGGCTTCTAATGGGGATATTTATATAGATCTTGACGTTAGCAACTTCGTAAGGATTACTCAGCCAACAGAAGAAAGCTTGTTTCTGGAACAGGATGAAACCGTGACTATTGCTGCACAGGCTTCTTCATCAGTATCTGCTATGGCCATTCTCATAGATGAAGGCAATGGTTTTGAAGAAAAGCATTCTGTTACCTCGGGCACTTCCATTTCCTACGAATTCAGTCCAACACAAAGTTTCAATGGAACCCTGAAAGTCACCGCAACTATCAATGGTGAGGAGGTTGAAGACTCTCAAGCTTTTAACCTCAATCTTACAGGAAATACTCAAGTTCTTGATTTACCTGCTGGATTGAAAAAGGGTATTAATTACAGTTCGGATCTGACTAAGGTATCTTTGGTTCTTGAGGCTCCTGGGAAGGATTTTGTATACGTGGTTGGTGACTTTACTAACTGGCAGGTGAACAATGACTATTTGATGAACAAAACCCCTGATGGAGAATTATTTTGGCTGGAAATTTCAGGACTCACACCAAATCAGGAATATGTATTTCAGTATTGGGTAGATGGCACCATAACCATTGGCGATCCTTATGCCGACAAAATAGCTGATCCTTGGAATGATCAGTACATCCCTGCTTCTGTTCATGATGATGTACCAAATTATAGCCGTACAGATTTAGCCATTGCCAGCACTTTTGAAACCGGCCAATCAGAGTTTCAATGGAATGCATCTGAAGATAGTTGGCAGAGACCCGAAAAGGAGAAATTGGTTATCTATGAGCTGTTGGTGAGAGACTTTATTGGTACTCATAATTACAAGGACTTAATAGATACGCTTGATTACATCCAAAACCTTGGAGTCAATGCCATTGAGCTGATGCCGATAATGGAGTTTGAGGGCAATGAATCATGGGGTTACAACCCGATGTATTTCTTTGCTCCAGATAAATACTATGGAACAAAAGATGACCTAAAGTCTTTTATACAGGCCTGCCATGAACATGGCATGTCCGTTATACTCGATATGGTGTTGAACCATGCTTTTGGCTTAAATCCCATGGTTAGAATGTATTGGGATGCTGCTGCAAGCAAACCATCTTCAGATAACCCATGGTTTAATACAGATGCGAAGCATCCATTCAATGTGGGTTATGATTTCAATCACGAGAGTACTTATACTCAAGAGTTTGTCGATTCCGTCAACTCCTATTGGCTAACCGAATATCATTTTGATGGATTTAGGTTCGACCTTTCCAAGGGATTCACACAAACTAATAACCCGAATGATGTTGGCGCCTGGTCTTCCAGAGATGATTCCCGAATTGCGCTACTGTCGCGTATGGCAGATAAAATATGGGAGACAGATCAAGAAGCTTATGTGATATTAGAGCATTTTGCCGATGCTTCTGAAGAAACAGCTCTTTCGGCAGAAGGTATGTTACTCTGGAGAAATATGGGATATCCTTACCACCAGGCTCTGGGAGGTTCTAATGGAGAGGTATTCACAAGTGCCACTGCAGAAACTCATGTTTCTTATATGGAAAGCCACGATGAGCAGCGTCAGTTATATGAAGTGTTTAATCATGGTGGAGCAAATGGAGTCTACGACACGCGGGATACCACCATTGCTTTGGAAAGGTTGAAAACTAATGCTGCCTTTTTCTACACCTTGCCGGGTCCAAAAATGCTTTGGCAGTTCGGAGAACTTGGTTATGACATAGATATTGATTTCAATGGAAGAGTAGGTAATAAACCACTTCCTTGGGGAAGTGAAGGACTTGGTTACTACGAAGA